>JAAZON010000279.1 GCA_012797725.1 SAR324 cluster bacterium
CCGCCTCTCTGATTCTACTGCGTCATAAATCACAGAAAGATAACCGCCATTTTAGAAAAAGCGCCGAACTAGAGGAAGGCTTTAAGATTGTTGTCATTGCAAAGGCACAATCATACCTGTGGTAATCTCATGAAATACTTATACTGAGATTGCCACGCTCCTCGCTACGCTCGGTGCTAGCAATGACGTGAATGAACAATTTCCTGAGTTCGTTATTGGGAGATTCAAAGATATTTTGTTTTCGCTTTCTGCCTTATTCCTAACAAAAATAGCCTGTCTGGTTTATTGATTAAACGCAGCTTCAAATCTGTCGGCAACATGCTCCCAGCTAAATTGTGTTTTTGCCCTGTGCAGAGCGTTTTGTGAGAGTTTGATCCATAATTTCTCGTTTTCTAAGAGGCGACTCACGGCATTAACAAAGGAGCTAATGTATTCTTCGCTGCCAGGGAGCTCGTCAATTAAAATCCCGGCATTGTGCACGGTCTCAACGAGTCCTGAGTTCCTGCTGGCGACAACAGGGCACCCTGCAGCTTGGGCCTCAATCGCATTAATACAACAAGTCTCAAAAATTATGTTTGGATACACAAACACTGAAGATCTCATTAATTCGCGAGCGAGAACTTTTTGAGTAACATTGCCATGCATCACAACACCAGGGATCTTCTTAAGAATGGAACTTATTCGTTCGAACTCTGCGACTTGCGGCCCTTGGAAAGGTTTATCTGTATCGTAAACACTCATGCCACTAAAGACGTGTAACTCCGCATCCTGGTGACTTTCTCTCACCTTTAAGAAAATTTTTGGCATAAGAGCAAGCCCACGATAAGGAGCTGCCGTAAAGATCAATCTCTTCCTGGCTCGTTCTTCTTTACCCTCAAAATAGAGAAGGTGCGCTCCATTACCCACAAAGAAAGTTTTCTCGATTGGGAATCCACTCTTTTCACACATTGTTGTTGCTTGCCACTTGCTTACGCTTAACAGCTTCTCGATGCGCTTAACAACTCGCCTATCACCCAGGCCAAAATTGATGTATTGATCAAAGCCGTCACCGGTCCAGTAAAAAATTCTATTGGATGCGATATTAAAAACCGCAGGTTTCCAATCCTTAACAAGAACCATCACATCGAACCTGCCGCTTGAATGAATGTAACTTTGTGGAACGTACTGCGGAATAGAGAGGGGAGGGGCCTTCATGCTAGTGAAGACAACCACATCATGTTTGCGTCTTGCAAGAATTTCTGCTACCCGAATGACCCCCGTCTCCGTCCCTCCAAGCGGTCGTTCTTCTATCGAATTGGCACTGATTGGAAGGCAGCTTCCTGCGTAAAACCCTATTCTCATGCTTAAGTCCGCCAAGTTTGTTTTAGAAAACAAAGCTTCTCAAGTGATTAGACCTGAAGCAGGCTCTGAATCCTGTATCTTTTTTATACATCTACTATCATATGGAGGAAATTATTATTGTCACGCGCTCTCTAAACGAAGAGCTGTTTTCGCTTTCAGGCGGTTTTTTGCCTCCATCAATAAAGCGTCTGCCTCTGAAAGGTTTTGATGCCGATACTTATTTTTACGCTCTTTTTGATATTGAAGCCAAATGGTTGATTAATATAGATGAGGACGTTTTCCTTTGGGACTTTGAGAGGGTTTTGCGTCTGAAAGAATTCATGGAAAAGGGAAACTATGCTTGTTGTGGTATGCCAGATGGTGCCGTGTTTCAGGATCGCCGCCACAACCCTCTTGCCACAAATGCTTTTTTCAACATTTTGCACCTTGAACGACTTAAATCTAAGTTCTCAATAGAAGATGTAAAAAATTCTAAGTGTACGGATAGCCTAGAAAGCCTTGCCCCAAAACATCTCTACCGAAATTCTAATTTTGCTTTTGATGAATTCGAGCCTTATTACCGTTTCTTCTTTTGGATGTTGCAAAAAGGGTTTCCCATTCTCTACCTTGATGCTCTTCCCTGGGCCAGAGATCCAATCTCCACTTTGTTGCTTGATCATCTTGGAGAGCCGATGCTGATTCATCTTTGGTACGCCAGAAATTTCAACGAGCAACGCCCGCGCTTTGCTCATGCTTATCATTATTGCTCTTCACTGAGAGCAGCATCTGGGACTGATAAGGAGAATCGCTAGTGGAAGAGCTGGTTAGTATTGGCATTGCCACAAGAAACCGCGTTTCTTTTCTAAAGGATGCTGTTGAAAGCGCCCTGACTCAGCAATGCGATAGGCCATATGAGGTAGTGCTTGTCGATGACGCCTCAACGGATAAAAATGTTAAGACATACCTTGATTCACTAAAGAATCCAAAATTACGCATTATATATCGGCAATATCAAGGAGGTGAAGCAGCTACAAGAAACACAATAATACAGAACATGAAAGGGTCATATGTGTTGTGGCTAGATGACGATGATTGCCTCCAAAAACACGGCCTGGCTTCGCAGTTGGATGCTCTTGGGGCACACCCCGAGGCAGATGTTATATATGCTAACCTTTTACAAACAGATGCAAGCCTTGCTCCGGTGAGGGAATATACCTATAAGGATATTCCAAGACACTTGCAGCTGCATGTCATGCTCTTTTATTGTCCTTTCCCCAATGTTGGTACTCTTATCAGAAAAAGTCTCTTCGAACGCTGTGGCCTTTATGACGAATCTTTTGTTGTTGCACCGGACTATGATTTTTGGGTGCGTGCTGCACTTATGGGAGCTTCTTTTGTGCACAATAACAGAGTGATCTATTTTTATCGGGCACACGGAAATAATGCGGCGCTTGATAATGAAAACGATGTTTTTTGTGAAATGAATGTCAGGATTGTTCAGAAGCTTCTTTCGAGCGTTCCACTTGAGACTCTCTTTCCAATCTATGATTGGGCGAAGAATCGAGAGCAATCTTTTGGTCTTGCAATGAGTAGCCTTGCGGCAGTCTTCGCTCGGTACAGACATTTCGATTATGCCCTCGACGTGATCCGCCAGGGAGAAGAGAAATCTCGGAGCTTTGAATTAAGGGCGATGAAGGCTTTGATTCTAAAATGGGCAGAGCGACAGGATGAGGCATGGTCGGTTCTTGAGGATGCTGTTATAGCTAGCAATCAGCCTCTATTTAATATACTTCGAATGGCGGGGTTACGATAGTTTAATGAAAAGAAAGGCACGAGTTCTGTATACAATGCATTGTTATTATAATCGGGCTGGAACAGAAGAGCACACTCGGAGCCTGGCCAAAGGGCTCTCCGAGGACTTTGAAACTTATATTGTGGCACCAGAGCACGAGCGTTTAGTACTCTTTAAAGATGGAAGAGAAATTATTGCCCATCCGATTCCTTCTTTGCCCTGGCCTGCAACTCCCTATCGTTCAGCCGAGTTTGAAGAAGCTTTTGATCGCATCGTGAAGGCGCTCGATCCAGACTTGATACATGTCCAGCATTTCTTTAACTGGCCACTCTCTGTGTTGGATCAAATCGCAAGCTTTAAACGGCCTATGTGCATTAGCTTCCATGATTACTACGCCATTACCCCACATTTCACCATGGAAGGCACTGCCAATCCTTTGGTCGTCACCGATTCTCGTTACTCAAAAAAACTATTTGGGAAAGATTTAAGTAACTATCTTCAAGAACGCCAGGAGCAATTAAGGCGTAGTTTGAAACGCTTTGCTCTAAAGATTGTCCCATCGAGATATTTGGCATCAGTATTGGATCAGGTTTATCAGGGTGATTATACTGTCATTCCCCATGGAATTGAGCCATTTACATGCACTAAGCACGATTACGTCGATGGGGCTCCGGTTTTTGGGTATGTGGGAACATTGCTTCCTCAGAAAGGTTTTGCTCATTTGGGACCAGTCTTTAAAAGGTTGCATGAGGAATATCCTAATACATCTCTTAAGGTGTTCGGTGGAGGTCTGCTTGCGCAACTGGCGCTTCCAGAGGCTATGATCATGCATGGAGCCTATGAGCCAAAGGATCTTCCATCCATAATGTCGCAAATAGATATCGGAATCATTACGTCTACATTCGCCGAAACCTTTTCCTTAGTACTCTCTGAATTTTGGCAGGCAGGAATCCCTGTTGCCGCTTCGCGAATAGGAGCACTTGCTGAGCGAATCAAGCATGGAGAAAATGGACTTCTTTTTGCTCCTGGAGACGAGGAGGATATGTATCAGACTCTGAAGAGTTTTCTTATTAGCCAGGACTGGAGGATGTGGAAAGTGCCAACTCCCCGGCCCTTGGAGCAGATGCTGGATGATTATCGAGATTTGTACAGACAGCTACTTTGACAAATCTTGCCTAAGCTCTTCTATGATATCGTCGGCTTTGTCGCTTTCAAGATCCTGTCTTAGGCGTCGCAAGGCAAATCCCACTACATCTCGATGATGCAGTTTTGCTCCGAAGCTCTTTTGTGCGCTTAAACGAAGCCAAAGGTGATGCACAATGTCGACGTCTTCCGGCCAAAGGCGAGGTGAGTGTGGCCCAAGGCTTACATAAAGGGGTTCTTTGCTTCGGCCAACAATTGCCAAAGAGAAAGGATGCCGTGGCTCAGGCAGTCGCTCCCATGCAAGCCCAATCCGGCGTGCCAATTCTTCATTGGACATGCGTGGAGATGCG
>JAAZON010000280.1 GCA_012797725.1 SAR324 cluster bacterium
AATCCTATCTGAAAAGCGTCTTTCAGCTCAGAGATTAAAAAAGCCGGAATCAAAACATTTATAGGCAAGGCTCCTTCTTCGGAAGCTCCCTGGGATTGCGCTTTTTCCCTCAACTTCTCATGGAGTACCAAGAATTCTTTCTTCACATCTTCGTTGGAATTTTTTTCAAGAAATGGTCTAAAGGCTTCTTGAATTTTCTCTGCATTCTCCTGCTTAAGAATTTCATGAATTCCACCAGCTTTCTCAAGATATGGACTCATAACCAACAGGGATAGTGCTATTGAACATCCAACCATAGCAAGTCCCATTCCTCCTCCTTTAAGGCCAATACCAAGCCTTAGGATATTGAGAGTAAGCAAAATCTTGACGAAAGAACTTAGAAGCAATACAGCAAAGAATCCGCTAATGTATGTATTCAATGAGCTCATACCCTTATATTAGAGTAGCATATCCGATGTGACCAGCCTGATTTTCATAGTGCTCTTGAATCATCCAGCCCTATCTATTGTCTGCCAATAATTATTCTAAAATAAAGGCTTCAGTGGGCCCTCTGGCTGAAGTAGGCTATATTAAATAGACAAAATAGGGAGATATAGTGAGTCTTATGAGTTTCATCGGCACACGTCATTTCCGGAAAGAGGACACCTCTATTGATACAAGAGTTTTGTTTGCATCCGCTTTGTTGGTTTCTAATGAAGGCAATGATTCCCAATATCAGGAGTCATTGTTGAGCAAGGAGGTGGGAGAGCTGTTAACTGCGAGGTCATTTGAAGATGGTTTTGCCATTCTTGAGACACAAATGATTGAAATCGTGATTATGCATTCATCAATAGATGGAAACAGTGGAATAACATTTCTAAAGAGACTTAAATCCCTCAGACCGGAACTTCCTATCGTAGTCATAGCTCCAATTTCACAAGCTCATGAAATATTGTCTTTAATGCAGTTAGGTGCTTGGGATTACATAGATTGTTCATCAAAAGAAGGCCTTGAGCTAAATATACACTCAACCTTACAGCGTGTCGCCGAAACTAAGTTGTCTGAAATTGATAAAATTCAAACTCATCTTGAACGAAGCGCCTTTTGGGCTGCTGTTCATAATGCACCTGATGGTCTTGGTATCTTGGGCGTTAATGGTATTGTTCTTTTTGCAAACAAGAAGTTCCTAGATTTCTGTAGCCTCATTCTGAAAAGTCCAACGAAAGCTAATCCCAATTTTATAGATTTGCTAAAGATGCAAAATAATAATATTGCACTGCAAGTTCAGGAACAACTTGAAAAAGAAGTGAAAAACGAAGCACTCTGGCAGACTGAAATACAAATAATTGATGAAAATCTAAATCAAAATCCATCTTCATGCTCTTTTGATTTGTTCCTAAGTTCCGTGACTTTCAGCGAAATACAAGGGGGAACATCTCTTTCAACACTACTAAGAAAGGTCTCCCCTCGACTTTTCGTAATGTGGGTACGAGACAGCACTGCAAGGCGTGAACAAGAAAAAAGACAACAAGAATTGTTATCAATAACGACTCATGATCTGAAAGGCCCCATTGGGGCTATATTAGGAGCTGCCTCCTTGTTACAGCAATACCGGGAGAATAATCCCGAGAACAATGATGGGCTAATACAAAGCATTAGTTCAGCGGGCAGAAATTGCTTAAATTTGATTGAGGATCTCCTGAGTGCTCACAAAATGGAGACTGGAGCCTTCAAGATCGTGCCAGCTTGGCATGATCTGGATGAGATAATTGAGTCCATAATGAAGGATTATGAAAGTGCCGCTAAATTGCGGAAACTGGATTTTCTCTATACAAGCCCTTCTTCCAATATTCAAATTTATGCCGATTATCTGGGCTTGCAGCGAGTGCTATCGAACCTGCTATCAAACGCGATCAAATTCACACCTTTGAAGGGTAAGGTTTGGATCAAAAGTGCAAATGTAGATAAGTTCACACAAATTTCAATTTCTGATACTGGAATGGGAATCGATCCTTCCGAACAAAGTGAGATTTTTGAGAAGTATTCACGCTTAAAAAAACATCACAACGTCTCTGGATCAGGTCTTGGTCTTCACATCGTCAAAAGCATCGTCTCCGCGCACGGAGGTTATATCTCTCTTGAAAGTCAGGTTGGTATGGGTAGCACGTTTACTATTTTCCTACCCTTCCCTTGATGCAATATCACCTTGTTCCAATGTTCATTAATCAAGGACTTTTCCCCTTCTCAATAGTAGGGCAAGTTCGGACAATATGAACTCAACGCACTACTGCAGCTATAATGGAAGCATCTGTAGTCTTTAGCTCCCCACTTAACCCAATCTCCCCAAGGAACCATATTGTTGTGATGCTTTCCACTAAGAAAACTACAGAGCGCCTTCTGGGCAACACTAATATCAGGATAAGGGCCAGCTAGCGCCGTACTAAACTGGACTTCCGTATTGCAATCATTACCACAGCCTGAAACATAACACATTTTAGTACCTGCTAGACTCCCTTCTTTGGCAACAAACAAAGTATCTCCACAATTTATCCCATTATAGATATAATATTGAGGAGATGGTGTAGGGGTTGACGCTGGACAGTATTTGGAAGCTTCAATATCTTGCTCACCTACAAATGCTGGGCAATTAGACTTGCACACTGTGGCATTCACAGTGGATGAAGCCCTAAGCCAGGTTCCTGGATCTGGATCTTGCAGAAGTACTTTGCCATCTTCATCGGGCATACATTTCGCAGT
>JAAZON010000028.1 GCA_012797725.1 SAR324 cluster bacterium
AGCAATTACGTCTTGCCGTAGCTTATTCAAATTTTTAATAATAGCAGCAGTTGCACTTTGGAGGTGGACTCAAGTCACCCATACTAAATGAATAGTTACCTGAATCTGATATCTCTCAAATCCTTCAGAAATCTGAGACTAGAGATTCTCATAACGAGCCAGTTGCATCCTGTAAAAGCGAATCAGATCAGGCTGCGTCACCGTCCCATTTTCTATTCTTTCACCAACCTCACCAAGAAATGTCCCTGCGGTGTTTAGATCACCCAAAATTAAGAGACATGCAATAAGATAAAGCATACCCTCGATGAAATCTGGGTCATGTTGCAAAGCTAATCTTGCAGCCCATGCTGCTGTATCATAGGCTTTTTGTTGAATGTGTATGTATGAAAGTCCTAACCACGCAGGCGCATATTCGGGGACGATTTCTGTTATTCCATTGAATAATATTTCAGCTCGTTTAAGTTGCCCTGCCTCCAAAAGGATACGCCCCAGTTCGTAGATATTATCTATCTCTTCATCTGAGTATCCACGTTTCAATACGTTAGATGGTGTACGAATTGCAGGCTTGTCCATTCCCGAGTTCCTTAAATATTGACCTCTAACCACTCAAGGACTTGTTTTAACATAGCCTCCTCTGCAAGAACTTTTTTAACTGAGTTTTTATCTTCAGAGTCCGATATTTCTTCCCTAAGCTCTCTCACTTTTTCGAAACGTGCATATAATGAGGATGTGAACAAAGACAAGTTCCCTGCATTTCCCTTCTTTGGCATTATTGCCAATAGTGGCGAGACGGAGAAATCTTCTGGCGTCGCTTGAAAAGGTCTTTTCACGTTTGGAGATCCACAAACTTAATTTTATACACTAACATTATTAATTGTTCCCCATTTCATGCAAGGGGATTTTAAAACAAAAGTCATTGATTATCTTCATTTTCCTTAAGCACTTCTTCTCGGGTCATCCTGTGAGCCTGGAAAAAGCTATTTCGAGCCAAAAGCCATGACAAAAAACCACTAAATGCTATCACCAGAATAAATATGGGCAATGTCGCCTCAAACAATTTCCACATGGAATAAATTACCTCACCAGGATCTTTATTAATCAACATCAGTATATCAGTTACCATGATTCGAAAAAGAAATGTTGCAAATACCCCAGATAAAAACACCAATAGAAATCTAAATCCACATTCTTTCAATATATTGAGAATGCCTCTTATAGCGAAGGGATTGAGCCTGCTCATATTTGGCGAGATTTGAGAAAGGCGAAAGACAAAGCGAGTCTGAAAAAGACCTGCAAGTAAAGCTCCCGTTATAGCTGCGATTGCCGGCACGAGAAGAAGCACAAGTAGCTCATGAGATAAACCGTTTTGAACACCTTCACCTATGATCATATTGAGATCTCTTACGCTCGCAATACTCTGAAAACTGCCCAATAAGACCTTGAAATGATCTTTCAAGGCTAAAACGGAGAATATCACTATTAGTGCCGATGCACATCTAGCCGCAAAAGAACTATAAGGAACTATCCCTTGTTCTCGTAATTCTTCAATATGCGAAGATGTTGGAGGTTCTGTTCGATCCATATTAAAGATGCATTACACTAAATTGATGTGAAAAAAAATCCGAAATGAGTCGAAACCCAATAGCAAAAATCAGAAGTGTCAAAATCGAGCGTAAGGCTGAGAGCTCACTTCGTATGGATATATTACTACTATCTAAGGCCCAATGAATCGGAATCTCAAAGACAAGCGGCACTAACAAGAGAACCACTGACGTAAGGCCTGCAGCAATCAAAACATCACTTAAAATCAAGACGGTAGCTTGAAGATAATGCAGAGACGAAGCTTTGCTTCCATCTGCAACTGCTCTCAAAAGTTTATACAAGCAATCCGATTCCAAAACCAGAAAACCACATAAAACCAATGCCAATGGTGCAAGAAGCCCTCTTCCATGAAGCTTCAAGGATGCCTTATCAATTATTCCTCCAGCAAGATAGGCTGCCGCGGGAATACTCAAAAGTGAGAATATGAGCACAATTAATAATGGGAGTGAAAAGGAAATATCAATCCATTGCAAGAAAATTGCCGATGAAATTCCAAGAATAAATAAGGGGAGGGAAAGAACGCTCCCATATATGCATAAGACAACAGCACATAAACCCAAAAATGGTATCATCATTTCTCAGCGAAAATTTCCGATTGCAGTAAAAACAAACTCAAATAACGCACTAAGCGATGTCGAAATTGTCGAAGTCATCAAATATACGACCGCGCAAATTGTAAGAAGACGCACAACATATGCAGAAGCAGAATCGTTAATCGATGTTGCTGACTGCACAATTCCAACTACTATCCCGGCGATTGCTGTGGCTCCAACCAGCGGTAAGCAGGAAATTATTATTAAGTTTATAGTTTGGCGAATTATATCGTAACTAATATTATCAATCATATCAGAGATAACCCATTACCAGTTTTTCTGATAAAAGCGTCCACCCATCCACTGCAAAAAAAAGAAGAATCTTAAGGGGTAAAGACACTGCAAAAGGCGACATTTGAGTAATCCCCAAGACCATCAATCCGTTCACTACTA
>JAAZON010000281.1 GCA_012797725.1 SAR324 cluster bacterium
CCGAGACAAAACGTATTGAGTTTGAGAAGGGCTATGAATGATAAGCAGTCCGCTAGACAGCGGCCTAAAGCAACAACAACTCTGGCCAGCCGTCTATAATATATAAAAAGCTACATGAATATTACCCTCTAAATAAAGTATTGCAAGAGGAAACGCCCCTGCAAGCAAAAAGCAAACTTTGCTCACTGAAGCTTTACAACAAAAGTCAAAATTCCCCCTTTCTTATTCATATTTTTAAAAAAATAGTTGGAGCTAGGTTTATTGGTGCTTATTTTCTTTGGAATTTATGTCGTTAAAGTGATACTAAGTTACTACTGATTAAATTTCTAGAGATTTTATTTTTAGGAGAAGAATGCTCATGCCCACGCAAATTGATTTCTCTTCATACATCCAACGTTACGAAAACGAACTACTCAAAAATGTAATTCCCTTCTGGGAAGAGCATGGTATTGACAAAGAGTATGGTGGATATCACGACTCCCTGGATCGAGACGGTTCGCTTTGGGACTCCGATAAGTGGATGTGGATGCAATGGCGTAAGGTCTATATGTGGGCCACATTATATCAAAGTCCCTACAAGAAAGACCGCTATCTCGATTATGCCAAGCAAGGTTTCGAATTCTTGCTTAGCCATGGTAAATCAAAGGATGGGAATTATTACTTCGGCCTGAATCGTAGGGGTGAGGCAATTATTGCTCCTCATAGTATTTATTCTGAAGCCTTTGCTGTTATGGGCGCGGCTGCTCTCTATAAGGCCACCAACGAAGAAAAGTATAAGATTGAAGCAAATTCAGCGATGGCGAAATATATAAGCCGCATGGATAACCCAAAAGGTTTGTGGGATAAGTCGATGCCAGCGCGCCCATCGCGACTAAGTCATGGTGTATACATGATCCTTGCCAATCTTGGCACTGTAGTTAAAGACTGCCTAGCAAGTAGCGATTACGATGATAAAGTTGCTGAAGCTGTTGACATGGTTGTGAAACACTTTTGGAGCAGCAAGCACAAGGTTCTATTTGAAAATTTAAATCCTGACCTGTCAGTAGATCTGGAATCAGGAGATGGTCGGCACATAAATCCAGGACATGGGCTTGAAAGCTCCTGGTTTATACTTCAATATGCAGAACGTAATAAACGTCCCGACTTGATTCCTCAAGTGGGAACGATAATAAAAGGCTTGCTTGATTTCGGATGGGACAAGAAATACGGTGGCATTTATTATTTTATGGATGTATTGAACAAACCCAAACTGGAACTCGAATGGGATATGAAACTTTGGTGGGTACATAACGAAGCTCTTGTCGCAACTATTTATGCCTATCGCTTGACCAAAGATCCCGAGTTCCTAGATTGGTTTCAGAAACTCGATGCCTGGAGTTTCGAGCACTTCAGGGATCCTCAATACGGCGAATGGTATGGCTATCTGAACCGGCGAGGTGAGCCAACCCATTTGCTCAAAGGTAGTAAATGGAAATGCTTTTTCCACCTTCCAAGAGCCTTAATGGTCTGCATTGATCAGATGAAAAAGTTAGAGATATAGATTTCTAAATTGAAATCAAGGGCCCAGCTAAAACTGGGCCTTTCACTTGCCAGTTTAACCTATGAAGCCAGTGGGAGAAGCCCGAAAAATTACTCAAATGATCCCCAAAAAAGTTGTATCAATTCCCTTAGATCTTTAATAACGCAAAAAACCCGGGCGCTAATGTCTGGAGAGGCTGGCCTCATATCTGGAATTAGAATTACCCTCATTCCGGCATTTATACCTGCCATTGCTCCGGTTTCACTATCTTCAACCACAAGACAATCAGTGGGAAGGATGTTCAGTCTTCTTGCTGCTTCTAGAAATAAATCTGGTTCCGGTTTTCTATGTGGGACCTCATCTCCATAGACAATTGTGGACACAAGCGGAGCAAGTCCTGAGTGTTTAAGACGCAACATTCCCGCTTGTCTTTTTGTTGTAGTTGCAATTGCCCAAAGAACCTTGATTTTATTCAATAATTCCAGACACTCCATAGCACCAGCTTTCACTGGCAATCCCTTTTCAATAAAAGTGCTTTCAAAAAGCTTATCTTTTTCTCTTCTGAGTTCTTCTGCATTGAAATCAGATCCAAACACCCTCTTAAAAAAAGCGTGGGTTTCTTCTAAAGATGTTCCGACAACATTTGCAAATATCTCGCGTGTCATTTCATATCCATGCCGGGCTGCCACTATTTTCCATGCTTCAAAGGAGCATTTTTCCGAATCAATGAGTAGACCATCCATGTCAAAGATCACAGCTTTTGGGGGCGGTATGAGTTTTTTTTTGATAGAGAAATCTTTCATTTGTTCTTTATCTCTTGCGGCATTATCAGGTGCTTTCTATGCTTAAACTCAAGGTCTCTGAACATCTTGAAAAAGCTACGTTCTTTTCCAAGATTCGTTGCATCTTACTAGATAAGAAGGTTTTTGCAAGTTGACCTTGTACTTGGAGTTCCATTGTGAGCGTTCTTGTCATCGAAGTTTTTGGCAAACGACTGATCTTCCGAGGTGGAAATCTTGATGGAAGACAGTTTTCTTTCGGCGAAATTATCTTTGTTTCATCTCAGTCCGCAAGCTTTCACTCTAATGATCATCTTGGAGTTTGGAGCCTCCAAAGTTCCTTTCATAGGGGACATCCGGCTGTATCATGCAAATTTTATGATAAAAGAAGGGGCTCTGTTGCTGAGCGGTATTATAAAGTCTTCTACTCAGACGGTCTCTATATTTGTGGGCCCCGTTTCCCAAGAAATGTATCTTCTCGTATGATGCAACCTCGGTTTTTAGCATCACTCTGTTCACTTGCTGCTTAGTGCCAACATCTCATGAAATTCATTTTGATCTGCTTTGTACAAAAATGGCCGCTCTTCCGTGTATCCCCACCACTTCTTTGGACTTACAGTAATAAGAGTTTCAAAATAGAATTGGTTTGATTGGTGAAATATGTAATATAACGTCATTTAGTAGCCCAAAGGTTCAGTAACGGTTTAACATTAGCAAAGGCGAGCTAGCGAGCGTTAGATTTTTATGTATTGAGTTTAAGCGCCCATTGAAATCAATGCAGAGAGAAGGCAAAACTCGAAGAAGTGAAGCTTGTAATGCAGCATGGTCTCATCCGTTTTGTCAGAGATAATGATGCAAAATCAACAAGCCTCTATTTAAAGTGTAGTTCTATAACGGCTTTGTGCTGCAAAGGTTTGAATCAATAAACAATAAGTATCTCAGAAAGCTAATGGGCTGATTTAGTGGAGTTCTATTAACAAAAAGGCCAACTTTATTAATGAGGTCTTTCAAACTCAAAATGGATTGTCTGTTCAGAGTTCTACTCCGTAATATTGGTCTATCTTCAAAAAAATGTCATCAATAACGGTTCTAAACAAAATCGTGCACTTTAGACCCTTCCCATCCCACTTAATCGAGAAATTCTTCTGCTCTTTTTTTGGGTCCCTTAACCCCTTATATGAAGCCCTTCTAACAACCTTTGCTGAAATTCAGGATCCAATTCAAGAAGCTGAATTAAAAAATTCTTAGACTCTGTATCGTCGCCTGATTTTCCAATTCCCTTCAACACCTGACATGCCACTGCTTCCATGGCTTCCTGAATATTACTGAATTCCATTCCTTTTAGCTCCTGGATCTCATTTTGCCAGAAACTCAAGGCCTCACTCGATCGAAAGGCTTCAATTTTAGAAGCCGACGAAGCTTTCGAACGTCTTTCTTTTTGCTTAACCTGTTCCGCTTTTTTCTTTAGTGCATTCATTTAATTACCCATATCATTTTTCCTTTAAAACTTCACTCTTGTTCTTTCTTTTGGCTCTAATTCCCTCCAACACACTTAAATTATCTTGAATAAGGGGATGCGTATTTATGGCCTGAGCTTGCAGCATTAAACCCTGGGCCTCATCTAAATCCTCAAATAGATCATAGCGAAGCGCTGCATAGTTGTTTCTTGCTCTATAGTCCATTAATTCTAATCCAATTTCTTCTTCGTAGAATTCTTGTGCCTTTCTCTTATCACCCTGAATCTCATATAGCAGGGCAAGATTAGCGAGGGAGTGATGGTATGAAATATCCATTTCATGTGCTTTTTGAAAAAGTTTTTCAGCCTCTTTGAAATCTCCCTTCATCATTGTGACACAACCAAGGCCGTCCATTGCTGCCGCTAAAGGAGCGATTTCAAGAGCTAATCCAAACTCCGCTTCAGCTCTTTGAAGATCATTTAGTTCCAAGTATATGCTCCCTCTATCCACATGGAGTTCAGCTTGCTGAATTTGAAATGGATCAGGTGTTTCAATAACGCTACAGGCGCTTAAAAAAATTATTAAGATTAAATGAATCAGCGCTTTATTCATGCAGCCAATGCCTCAAGAACATTTTCTCGTTTCTTTACATCTTCGTGCCTTATTATACCAATCACTTCCAACACGACCTCTGGTGCCAATTCTTCATAGGCTAAAACGTCAATATTGAGCCCTTGCATCATCAGGCATTCTCTTATTAAAAGTCGAGATTTCTTGGAAACTACTAGCAATCGCTTTTCATTTTCTTTCGCCGAGCCAAGACAATCGATAATTAAGGAGACGTGAGAAAAATCAACAGGTGAACGCTCCACGTCAGCTCGGGCAAAGCTCATATCAAGAAGGGGATCGAGAGTGTATGCCTGAATCTTTCCTTCTGTATTGACATACTTAGCACATATAACCCGACGAA
>JAAZON010000282.1 GCA_012797725.1 SAR324 cluster bacterium
TTCCTTATGCGAACTTCGAAGAGATGCAACAAGGCTGAGCGCAGACCAAAGGATCGCTATCACTCCCAACGATGCAAAACCTACTGAGAACATCATTTCAAGACTTTGCCAGGCGGCAAAACCTAGAATGCAAAGAACTGGCAAGAAGATCCAACGTCCAAGTGTCCGCCTCATCTGAACATTCCAAAGCGTCCGCGAAAACTCCAATAGTGCGAGCCAGGATCCTGCATTTAAATAAATCGCAACTTTCACTAGAATGGAAATGTGAGACCAACTAACACATGCAACTTCAACAAAATTGAAAGATGCTTGGAACAGACAAAAAAGCCTAAGCCACCACCATGGAATTTTTGTTCTGGTCTCGTCTAGAATACGGCAAAGATCAGCTGCCAAGACCAAGGAAAGACCCTGCAGGAAAAACAAAAAATCTGGCCTTTGAAACAGATAATCGAACAATTTGTCCTCTCTGAGCTATCAACTAACGATATTGGATGGAACCACACATTCTTAGGGTAACAGCCAGCCCCACAATAAACATTCTTGTAACGTAAACAGCCCTCAAAGGATTAAATCGGAAAAAAAGAATGAATTGTTAAGTGAAAATGTAAATACCTAATTTAATTAGGGATAATTAGTCTACTGATGGATCTGCTTTAAGTGCCTCAATAGCCAAAACCGCACCACTTCTGTTTATGCTTTCAGTGCCTGCTAATACAATGTGTCCATATTCAAGGTGCAGACGAGTATCGAGCAGCACTCCTTCTGTTTTACCAGCCCAACGTAGCCATATTGTCAATCCATCGTCATCAGAGGAAAGCAGCCTCAGTTTGAGCACCTGCCCCGTTGCTAAACGAATATCTTGCTTTTTCCTCACAGAAACAGGAAAAACCCCACTATCAAGTAATTGGTACATTTGAAATGGCAGCGCGTGAAGTTCTGTATCAAGATCTCTAAGTCGAGTATCAATGATAATTCGATCTCTCGTCTTAAGTGCATCATCATCAAGCATTCCAAGTGCTCTAACACTGCGCACTTTTATAAGAGGCTTTGAAACCTTCCCTTCTGCCAAAACAAGCTGCGCCTGCAATAACACAAGTAGAAGACACAAAACACTTAAGTTTACTATTTTGTTTTCTTTAAGCTTATACACTGAAAAATTAATCACCTTGTAAGATTGGATCAACTGCCATATTTGGGTCAAGATAAAAGACTCCAGCCCTGTTTTTATCCGGGGCGACTGCTGTCTCAACAGGTTTTTTACTGATCCAGAGTATCGTGGAGTGCTCTGTAGGTTTTCGAGTAACTTTTACTCGTCCGCCACTACGAAGACGATAAAAAGATGGGCTAAGGCCGGCTGCTCCGAGCAACAGAGCCCCTGAATTCAAGTTTCGAGGAGCGTCTGACGCAAGCTGCACTGCTCTGGCCTCTGACTTGACTGCAACAGGCGCCATGTTAACTGTATTATTCAAATCCGGAGACTTAATCAAAACAAGCAAGAGCACTGCCACTGCAACGCCACCTGCTGCACCCCAGCTCATTCTAGCCCAGGCTTCCCATACAGATCGACGAAAATCGCCTAGCCATTCTTTTTCTTCTGCCTCTATAAATTGAAGGCGTTCACCAAGATCTATTCCTTTTTCAATCTTCGACCAAAGATCTTCAGAAAGTTCTGGAAGCCTTTTACCGTATGATGTTATCCCTTCATTTAGCGACTTTAAATCTGTGTAAAAACTTTTTGCCGACTCACTATTACGAAGCAAAGACGCTGCCCTAATTCTACCAAGCAATCCACACTCATTATCAAAATAACGCTCAAGCAATGCTTCTTGCTTAGGTGTTAAATGTTCGATAGTTTTCCGCATAGGATCCCCATACCTCGTTGCAAAAATAATTAAGGCAATACCACCTTTTGCTTCTCCTCTCTTATCCCATCGGACACTGCGGGAGCATATTCCTTTAACGCTTCCTGCAATTTCTTCCTTGCATAATGCAATCTACTCATTACAGTCCCTTTTGAGATCCGCAATGCACTAGAAATTTCTTCATAACTTAATCCATCTATTTCTCTCATCATCACAACCTGACGGTGATCTACGCTAAGCTTAGCGAGTTGACGCCCTAGTTTTTTTGCCCTCTCCTTACGCAATAAAACTTCATGAGGCTCATCATTGTTTTGCATTGAACTCAACATGGAGTTTCTCTCAATGCCTTCGTCATACTCATCAGGAACGCCACCTCTTCTTTTTAATTTCCTTTTCTCATCAATACACAGGTTATAAACAATCCTATAAAGCCATGTTAAAATAGACGAATCCTGTCTGAAATTCTTCAA
>JAAZON010000283.1 GCA_012797725.1 SAR324 cluster bacterium
AAATGCAGTTTTGCCCTTTGAATAATTAATTCATTCAGGAACAACTTCTTCCTCTTGAGTCGCTTGTTCCGCTATACAGGCAGCCAGCTTTGAGAATATAGCCCATGATGCAACACGACTAGGATCATATTTATCCAGCATTAGCTGACCTGCGGTATAATTTCCATCATTTCTTAGTGTGAAGGCCCTAACTTGTCCGTACCAAACTGTTATTCCTGAATCGACGTCAATTATCTTCACAGAAGCACTGGCTGATTCAAGAGAATTTATGGGATCAATAAAGCCAACAAGGACAAGATCATAGCCAGCATCTCTAGCCATCTCTATTGCGCCAAAGTTGCCAGTAAAAAACTCTTCCTTCTTTCCTGGCCAATCTTGACGATTGAGTACTTCAACAATTGGTACAATACCAGTGCGGAGCATCTCAGCCTTGACCATCCAAGCCATTTCATTCCCAAGTCCAGGCAATTCCATGTTTCTATAGGAAATGTTTGCCGGAACAGAAAAGGGAATAACCGCCATGCGTACTTGAGAACCTGAAACATATCTACTAGTTATGTAGTCCGACAGAATAATCTGAGTGTAAGCACGAGAATTGCAGTGTTCCCCATAGTGCCTTTGTAGGTAGGCACAGCCTGTGGCAGAAACATAGAAAAAAAGTGTCAAAATAGTGGCACTCAGGAGTTTGAAAAATCTGCCATTGGTCATAGAAGCACCTGATATAATTGACTGAAAAGGATTTTCATCCATAAGCATCTCAAGGAGCAATAAAGAGAATGAATCAAGTTATATGCCACATTTTTTCGCTGCTCTTTATACTAGCTGCAATACTTCCTATTAACGGTTGCAGCAAGCGCTATAGTGAACTGCCAGCATTTTCACCCGTCAATTTCAAGGATTATCCTAACCATTCGGTTGGACGTTTTAAAACATCTTATTTAGCAGATCAAATAGACGAATACTTTCGTGGTACAGACCCTGGCCCGATTGGCATGACAAGCTTTGTAAATATTAATGATCTTTATACAACATCCACATTTGGCCGAATGATTTCTGAACAGTTAATGAGCGAATTAGCCATGAAAGGCTATGACGTCGTTGAAATTCGACACTCAGATGCTATTCAATTTCTTGCGTCGGCCGGCGAATTCGCTCTCTCGCGTAATGTTGCAGCTGTTCGTCCGTCAAGGGACTTAGGGGGTGTTGTAGTAGGAACCTACGTTGTTTCACCAGAAAGAGTATATTTAAATGCACGGCTTCTGGATCCTAGAACCTCATTAGTTTTGTCTGCTGGTTCCGTTGAGATGGAAAAAACACCAGAGATAGCACGATTAGTGCGTGGAGGAGGTGTTGTCACGACAATGGAACGAATTCCGGTCAAACATCTCGGATGGTATCGCTATCCACTGCAGCTTTTTACAAATCCTATGGCTGCTGAAAGCGAGGATGAAATGGGGCCCACAATACCCGCGGTTCCAAGCAGAGTTAGTCCACAGCTTCCAGGAATGATGGGTAAGAATTAAGGCAATTTCTGTCCGGAAATAAAGTTTTGGTGAAAGCGAGAGGCAGTAGTTGGCCAAAAAACTTTGCGCCGCAACATTCGATGTGGCACTAATCACGATACTGCTCAGTAAGAAATGGCAATTTGACGATTTCCAAATGTCGCAATGCCCCACAGAATAAGAATTATGTAAGAATTTTAGTTGTGTAGGAGAAGCTAGGTTGCACGCCTAGTAATATTGTAACGTGCAAACAAAGTGAGGTTTTAATCAGCGGCTGCAAGCTGTAGAGTTGCAGCGAAAATTTCTTTTTGATTTACATCTTAACAACGTAGAAATTGCTTTGAAAGAGCAAAGCTTGCAGGGGACAAGCTGAGAGCTCAAGGGCATTTCGTTATATTGCTCGTGAAAGAAGATTCAAGGAATCCTGTAAAGGAGATAGCTGCTGCCTTTAATAAGTATGCAACGATAAATGGAATAGATGCAGTTGTTGAAGGTACATGGGATATTCTTGCCCAAGCGACATATGCTCTTACAAAACATTG
>JAAZON010000284.1 GCA_012797725.1 SAR324 cluster bacterium
CGGATCAAAGAGCAACTCTACATCTTTGAAACCAATGTATTGTCCGCAAAGGGGGAAAATGGCTTTGTAAAAGCATTCTTTCGCACTAAAAATCATTAGAAGCTTCCAAGAATCTATTTTCTTGGAGAAATAAGATTCTAGTGCTCCTAGCTCATTTTCAGTGCAAATATATTTTGAGATTTGTGCTCTGACTTTCCTTGAAGCAAATTCAATATCAATACCTAAAGTCCTATAATCACTTCTCTTGGCTGCCGCCGCTACAGCAATGCTACCAGTGTTAGAGATAGAGGCTACATAACCTTGTGGCCACATAGGTTCTCCAGCACTACCTCGTAATATTGGTGCGTTGTTGCTAAAGCCTATCGTTTCTAGTGCCATATGAGCAGCATGTCTCCCAAGCTTAAAAAGCCTTTTCCGGTGTTCTGAGTGCCACTTATTGCAAAGTTCTTCCTCTTGTGGGTGAAGTGTGAAAGGAGGTGCAGAATCGGTGCTTAAGGCAATAAAAGCAACGTTATCAGGGAAAGGTGATTTGAGCATGATAGTAGGAAGTTACTTAGAATTAAGTGGAATTGCAAATTTCTGGGGGACTTTATAAACTTGGCAGCAGTATATCAAAAGACCAGAGTCTTGCTGTATGTGGTTCCAATAAGACTGTCCGGCGAATATTGATACTGCAAGTTTTGCTTTTTTGGGTGTTTCATTCCATGAAATATTGGTTAGTTAAGAGCGACACGGCAGATTACAGCATTGATGATTTTCGTAAAGACAAGAAGACTCTTTGGGAAGGTGTGCGAAATTATCAAGCACGCAATTTTTTAGTCGAGATGCAGATAGGTGATAAGGTTCTTTTTTATCAATCGGTCACGGAGCCAATAGGTGTAGCTGGAGTTGGTATGGTGAAGAAAAAGGCCATTGCAGATCCCACCCAATTTGATAAAAAGAGCAAATATTACGATTCTAGCGCAAGCAAAGAAAAACCCAGGTGGTTTTGTCCGGAATTGCTTTTCAAGAAACAATTCAAAACAGTGATTAGTCTCAAGAGTCTTCGAAGAAGAAAGAGGCTTAACAAAATGATGCTTTTGAAGCGTGGCAATCGTTTAAGTGTAATGCCAGTGACGGAAGCCGAGTTTCTTGAGATAGTTGGTTTTGAGGGGTGTAAATAGCTGCAGATGGTTAAGATTCCGCAAAAAACAAAAGAAGAAATTGAACTTATGAGGAGGGCTTGCAAGGTCACATCTCAAATACTAGATGCTGTTGGAGATGTGGTGAAGCCAGGTGTTAGCACAGAAGAGATTAATGAATTTGTGCATAATATGACTTTAGAGCTCGGAGCGGTTCCGGCTACTTTGAATTATCGTGGATATCCCAAATCGGTCTGTACATCAATCAATGATGTAATTTGTCATGGTATCCCGAGTGCTTATGAGGTATTAAAGGCGGGTGATATCGTCAACATTGATGTCACTTCCATAAAGGATGGTTTTCATGGAGATGCTAGTCGAATGTTCATGGTGGGTGGGCCTGATGCTTGCTCCGAGGATGCCCGTCAATTAGTGCGTATAGCAAGAGAGGCTATGTATAAAGGAATAGAGGCGGTAGCTCCAGGTAAGCGAATAGGAGACATCGGGGCTGCAATTCAAGCTTTCATTGAGTCCACAGGTAAGGGATATGGAATTGTGAGAGATTATACTGGCCATGGGGTTGGTAGAGAGTTTCATGAACCTCCGCAAGTCTTGCATATTGGAA
>JAAZON010000285.1 GCA_012797725.1 SAR324 cluster bacterium
CCCTGTCTGGTCTCGCATAACATAGACCCCCGGAAGCTTCGGGAAGCGACTGACTTCTGCTTTCAGTTCTAATATGTGGTCTCTTTCTTCATTCATATTGACATAAAATCAAGTCAGTCAATGATCTAAAAGTTCTTCCGCCTAGTTTAACATTGAGATCCATAGGATCTCTTGATTCTTAAAACTCTGCAAGCAGTCTTTGCTTTTCATCTATTGCAAGATTAGAGCTTTTTAGGCCTTTATAAGCAATTCTTCTACGGCCTTCAGCTGATCCCGAAGCTGCGCGGCTCTTTCATATTCTCGCTTAGAGGCTGCATCAAGCATTTCCTTTCGTAGCTTCTTCACCAACTCTTCCTGCAAAGAAGAATCTTTTGGCAAACTGATATTATATGAACTTAAGCGTTCGCTTAGTTCGATGACCCCTTCCGCCTCAACACCAAGTGAAGCTTGCATGCTGCTTTGGGCGGATTGGGGAATGATGCCGTGTGCTTCATTGAAGGCAGCCTGAATTTCGCGTCTGCGTTTTGTCTCTTTGATAGCATCTTCGATAGATTGGGTAATAACATCTGCGTATAGAATGACTCTTCCTCTGATATTTCGTGCCGCACGCCCCATTGTCTGAATGAGAGAACGTGTGGAACGAAGGAAGCCCTCTTTGTCGGCATCTAATATTCCAACGAGTGAGACCTCTACCAAGTCTAAGCCTTCTCTTAAGAGATTAATCCCAACCAAAACATCAAAATCACCTTTTCTTAGGCCTCGAATAATCTCAACTCTCTCAATTGCATTTATGTCTGCATGAAGATAGCGACCGCGAACTCCTATATTTCTCAGATATTCCGATAAATCTTCAGCCATTTTCTTTGTAAGAGTAGTGATCAAAACCCTATCGCCTTGCGCTACAGTTTTCTGAATCTCTCCAATAACATCATCTACCTGATTAACAGCAGGTCTGACAATAACTTGGGGATCAAGAAGCCCTGTTGGTCTATTCACTTGTTCAATAATTTTGCCTTCACTTTTTTCAATTTCATAATTTGAAGGGGTTGCCGAAACAAATATAGTCTGCCCAACCCGGCTCCAGAATTCATCCATATTAAGCGGCCTATTATCAAGCGCGGATGGAAGTCTAAAGCCAAAGTCTACAAGGGTGCTTTTTCTGGATCGATCTCCTCTGTACATGCCTCCAATCTGAGGCACTGTCACATGAGACTCATCAATAACCAAAAGAAAATCTTTGGGGAAATAGTCAATAAGAGTTCCTGGAGGTGTGCCTGGCGCACGACCTTCCAAATGTCTACTATAATTTTCAATCCCTGGACAAAAACCAGTTTCATCAAGCAGCTCCAAATCATAAAGAGTTCGCTGTTCAAGGCGCTGGGCTTCAAGAGTCTTGCCTTTTTGTATCAGATCCTTCAGCCTTGAATTCAATTCTTCCTTGACAGTTACAAGAGCTCGCTTGATAGCTTCTCTGCTGGTGACAAAATGACTGACTGGATAAATCGCCGCTTCATTAATCTTATTAAGAGTGTGACCACTTAAAGGATCAATTTCTCTAATCTCTTCAATTTCATCTCCGAAAAAAAGAAGACGAATAGCAAGCGAATCTTCATCAGACGGAAAAATATCAACCGTTTCCCCTCTTACTCTAAATGTCCCTCTGACAAATTCAACATCAGAGCGATCATACTGCATTGACGCTAAATGCATAAGGACATCATCTCTTGAAATCTGCTGCCCTTTCTCCAAGAAAAGCATCTGACGAACATATTCCTCAGGAGTCCCGAGGCCATAGATACAACTCACACTTGCTACGATCACCACGTCCTTACTCTCAAGCACGGCTTTGGTCGCTGCATGTCGCATTTTGTCTATTTCTTCATTAATGGCAGAATCTTTCTCTATGTATGTGTCTGTGGATGGTATATAGGCTTCTGGTTGATAGTAGTCATAATAACTGACAAAGTAATGAACCCTGTTCTCTGGGAAGAATTCTTTGAACTCGCTATATAGTTGTGCCGCCAAGGTCTTATTTGGTGCAATTACGAGAGTTGGCCTATTTTGCCTTGCAATGACATTTGCAATTGTGAATGTTTTCCCAGAACCGGTTACTCCAAGGAGAGTTTGAAACCTCACTCCCTTATTCAGATTCTCCTCCAAAGACGCTATCGCTTTAGGCTGATCCCCTCGTGGGTTGAAGTTACTTTTTAGCGTAAATGTGCTCTCTCGCTGGTGCTCTTTGAGCCGCTGTAAATTCTCTATTCCTTTGCTGTCAGACTCCTTCATCTGTTTAAACAATCCGCCAGAAAGCGCAATTTCACAATAATAATCTCCTTAGAACACATAGAAACCATAGAAACATGGATGCTTTTTATTTTATGGAACGATCCTTCACACTCGCAATGCGCTCTTTTGCGAGCTCAATAGCCACCAGCTCTGGGAAACGTCCTCTCTTCTTCGATTCGTCAAGAACCCGCCCAACAGTTGTTCCTATTGCCATCACTTTTTCGGTCACGCGCTTTTTATTCCAGCCATTTTCCCAGAGTTCAGCACCAACGGAAATTACACCCCCTGCATTTATAGCAAAATCAGGACAATAAACTATGCCTTTTATTTCAATCGCAGAATAAATAGTAGAATCTATTAACTGATTATTGGCAGCTCCTGCAATAATCTTACAATCCAAGCGTTTTATAGTCTCATGATTAATGGTTTGTCCTATTGCGTTTGGAGAAAAGACATCACATTGGATATCATAAATTTTCTCTGGTGCCACAGCTATTGCATCGAAACGCTCGACCGCCTTTCTCACACAAGGCTCATAGACATCCGAAACTGTAACTTTGCAGCCAGACTTTCTCAGATGTTCAAGGATATAAGTACCCACATGCCCGACTCCTTGCATTACAACATGACGCTTACTCAAATCTTTTGTTCCAAAGACTCTTTCGCAAGCGGCAAGAATTCCTTCGAAGACTCCTTGTGCAGTCCAAGGTGATGGATCTCCACTTCCACCCTCACTTGGATCAAAACCGACAACATACTTGGAAACCTCCCTCATCCAACTTATGTCTTGAACGGTCGTGCCCATATCCTCCGCTGACACATAGCGACCAGCCAAATGATTAAGACATTCACCAAACTTCAAGAATAATTCGCGCCTTCCCTTTTCAATATGCGGATCGACTATTAAAACCCCCTTACCACCGCCCAGGTCCATCCCTGCTAGTGAACTTTTATATGTCATTCCTTCTGAAAGGCGAAGTACATCATCCAGAGCTTGCCCTTCGTCTTCATAAAGCCGCATCCTACAACCTCCAAGAGCTGGTCCAAGCGTTGTGTCATGAATCCCAATGATGGCTTTTAAGCCCACCTCTGGGTAGAAGAAATACACTACTTCTTCATGACCTCTCTTTGAGACTTCCTCAAGAACACGCTTATTCATCTCTGAATTTCCTCCTTCTCAGAATGATCAAACTTTAGGAAACTTAGCAAGGCACCACTGTAAACATAGGAACTTCCTCGGATTTATCACAAACCATGTCTTATTTCTATATAATTACTTTTCATCTCAAGTCTCTAAGCTTTCCTTGTTAGCCTGAAGCTCAATGAGTATACTATTACCTTCACTGAAAAGGTCCTTTTATTCAGGGAGTGTCGAATGTTGAACTTTATCTACCACAACCCAGTGCGAGTAATTTTTGGAAAGAATACAATCCCTCAGATTTCCGATCTCATCCCCACCAACGCAAAAATAATGATGACTTATGGGGGAGGTTCGATAAAAAAGAATGGTGTTTATGAACAGGTCAAGGAAGCACTTGGAAACAAAACTTTGATCGAGTTCGGTGGAATCGAAGCAAATCCAGTCTATGAAACTCTTATGAAAGCTGTTGAGATTGGCAAACGAGAGGGTGTGGATTTCCTGCTTGCAGTTGGTGGAGGCTCGGTACTTGATGGAACAAAATTTATTGCGGCAGCAATGTGTTTTAAAGGAGAGGATCCCTGGCGCATAATTTCAGAAAAATTGATTATTGATGGAGCAATCCCTCTTGGAGCTATACTTACACTGCCAGCTACTGGCTCAGAGATGAATTGTTTTGCGGTAATTTCGCGAAAAGCAACTCAGGAAAAACTAAGTTTTGGAGACCCCAGCGTTTACCCAGTTTTCTCGGTCTTAGATCCTACCACCACATACTCCTTACCACTCAAGCAGGTGCGAAATGGTGTGGTTGATGCCTTTGTCCACGTAACAGAGCAATATATGACAGTTCGTCCAAACTCTCCTGTGCAGGATAGACAATCTGAAGCGCTTTTAATGACACTCATTGAAGAAGGTCCTTTGACTCTTCAAAATCCGACTGATTATAATCATCGTTCCAATTTGGTTTGGGCAGCAACTCAAGCCCTGAATGGTACTATAGCATGCGGAGTCCCCACAGACTGGGCAACTCACAGCATAGGACATGAACTGACAGCTTTGTACGGGATTGATCATGCAGAATCTCTGGCAATCGTACTGCCCGCTCTCTGGAAGCATCAGACAAAACAGAAAAAAGAAAAGCTCCTTCAATATGGCGAACGTATTTGGGGAATTAGAAATGGAAGTGATGATATTAGAATAAAGCTTGCTATCGATGAAACTGTAAGGTTCTTCCATTCGCTTGAGATGCCAACAACTCTTAAAGATTATGGGATCTCCGCAGAGGCGGCCTCGCTTGTTTCTCAAAGACTAGAAACACGCGGGTGGACTAAACTTGGTGAGCTTGGCGATATAGACCCGAAAGCAGTCGAGGCAATATTGAAACTCTGTGCTTAGAAAGAAGAATTGATTTTAATCAATTTGAGATGGCTTGAAGTAGAGATTCCTGGATTTCATTGTCAGAAATTCTATTTTTAAAGTCCCTTTATAGGTTAAAATTGCCTCAAAATCCTTTTTAAATTGATATTAAGTACTCAGGTGGCAAAATGGTGTTGAACCTTTGGTTCAATTCAAGTGCATTTTTCTACTCCTGAGCAAACTGGACGTGTAATACTAAATTCAAGTTCCACAGACATCTTAGGAAGGCACTCAAATTACCTTCAACCGAAAAATCACAGAATGGACAAGCTCTGGGCCGCTGTAATGAACCCATATTGCGAGAGACAGAACGCCTATCAATATGTCTTGATGTATCTTTGCGGGCAACAGTGGAACAGAAAAATCAGAGTTAGATGGCAGTTAACAGTTAAGCAGACTGCCGTGAGTGGAAATAAAAGAAAGCAGC
>JAAZON010000286.1 GCA_012797725.1 SAR324 cluster bacterium
AGGTGAGTTAAATACTTTATTACTGTTGGATCAGGATGGTGATTCGGGAAATCACCGTCAGGGTCGCAAAACAGCTCAATTGTCTCGACTCCTAATCCTTTGAGTACAGAAACACCAGTCATCCCTCCAACTCCATTACCGGCGTCGACGACGACTTTAAGTTTCCTGTCTCCTAAATGAGGTTTAGAGTTTGCAATTATTTCAGCTACGTATTGGGGAATCGAATTCTCTTCTTGGATTTTGCCTTTTTTCCCAATAGGGAGATCTTCATTTTGGATTTTCTCCATCTTTATTCGAAGGTCTTGAATCTCCCGACCAGAAAGACTGTGACTACCAACACTAAGCTTGAACCCGTTCATATCGGAGGGATTGTGACTTCCAGTGACCTGGATCCCGCCTCCAAAATTCCTTTTAATTATAGAATAATAAAGAACAGGGGAAGGGCACATTCCAATTATAGTTGCGGTAGATCCCATATCTGAGATCCCACGGGCCAAAGCGTGTGCAAAGCCTTTTGATGAATGTCTGCAATCGTAACCTATTCCAATATTGTCAAGGTTAGACTCCTGAATTAATTGCGCGAAAGCTCGACCGAGGCAATATGCAAAATCATCATTTAGTTCTTTGCCAACGAACCCTCTAATGTCATATTCACGGAAAATCAAAGGATTTATTTTTACCACTTACATTCACCTTGTTTAGATTTTTTTATCCACTGAATGTTGTTTGTAGAGATCGTCCATGAAATAGGTTTGGAATTTATCCTCCATCTTCTTCTTCTGGATTTCGCTTCGAGCTTCATTCATCAAACGTTCATCCCTTTTATCTGTGCCACCAAATCGCTTTTCAACTTTAAAAATACGAAAGCTTTCACCTATCTCAACAATATCGCTTATCTGTCCTTCTTTGAGGGGGAATACTATGTCGAAAATTTCTGCATTTAAATCTTTTTCCTCAACCACTCCAAGAGAACCACCTTCATTACGATCTGGTGATTCAGAGAACTTCTTGGCTAATTCCGCAAAATTTTCACCATTTTCTAAAGCTGTTTTAACTTCAGTCGCAATATTCTTAGCTTCACTTCTTGATCTTCCATTACTTGAGATTACGATCTGACGAAGTTCGAGTTGAGTGCTTCCTTTTGCTTTCCCGATTCTCTCATCGAGGTACTTTTCCACCTCTTCGTCAGTCACACTTACGCTTCCTCTGATAAAAGTCGAAGCAAGTCGGGATTTCATTATCTCGAGTTTTACATCTTCTTTGTATTTCTCAAGTGTTAAACCTTCCTTGGTCAGAGCATTCTGGAAGTCTTCTCTGCTCATCTTATTCCGCGCCGCAATTTCATCTAAATATGACTCAATATCGGAGTCACTGACTTGCATTTTCTTTGCAGCACCCTCAGCCAAGATTAACTTCTCAAGTATGATACGATCCAAGAGCATCCGAGCTTCTGAATCAGTGGCTGCTTGAGCAAGTGTTAAATTACGAGGTGGTTTTAAACGAGCACATAGATCATGGAGGGTTATGGGTTGTCCATCCACGCTGGCCACCACTGCATCAATAAAGATTTCCTGGCTTTGAACAATATGGTGTTGGCACAAGAAAAGAAACAAGGCAAAGCATAAGAATGATTTTAATAAAGCTTGCATAAGCTGGATAATAAAGTGTTGTTGATATTAACGCAATATTTAGGTGTCTGGTTTACTATGCTTGGGCGAAGGTCTAAGTAAAGAGCAGGAGAAAATTGAAACAAATTTGGCTTATTGAAGTATTTTAGCCAAAAGCCTTTCAGTCTCGCTATAAAGATGCTGGATATTTGATTCTCCATTGGAAGCAAAGTTCATAGAAAAAGCAAGATTCTTGCTGAATTTAAAATTATTAGGTGCCTCTTCGACTAGGTTGAGTATTTTTTGCGCATCAACACGAGCTCGGGGACTAAAGTAGAACGTAACTTTTTGTGGAGATTGCTCCACTCTTAATACTCCCGCGCCTCGAAGCAGAGTTCTATATCGCATTAATTCAATTAGGTTCTCAACTTCTTCTGGCAACGGTCCAAAACGGTCTCTGATTTCGTCAGCCATTTCATACGCCTCTTCTGGATAAGCAAGTGACGCAAGACGTTGGTAAAGAACAAGACGCTCAGATATATCTGGAATGTAGGTGTCAGGGATATAAGCGCTGGATGATATTTTAACTTCAGGATCGATACTTTCTTCTAGGCTCAACTCCTCGCCCTTTAAGTTAAGGATTGCTTCTTTTAGTATCTTTGAATAAAGCTCGTAGCCAACTGAGAGTACACTGCCAGATTGCTCCCTTCCTAAGAGATTGCCAGCTCCGCGAATTTCAAGATCTCTTATTGCCAGATTAAACCCAAGTCCGAGATCATCCAGGGACTGCAAGGCTTTTAGTCGTTTTTGAGCCTCAGACCCAAGCTTTCGGCTCTCTGGAATCAAGAAGTACGCATATGCTTGACGATCGCTTCGTCCCACTCGTCCACGAAGCTGGTATAGTTGAGCGAGGCCATACATGTCAGCTCGATCAATAATCATGGTATTGCAATTTGGCATGTCGATACCGGACTCAATAATTGTTGTGCACACAAGAACGTCAAATTCTCCCCTTAAAAAGCTCAATATAATTGGCTCAAGCTGTCCTTCAGACATTTGACCATGGGCGTAGCGAAAGCGAGCTTCAGGAACCAGGCGGGATAGTTCTGCAGTAATGAGATCGATTGATCCAATACGATTGTGCACAAAAAAACATTGTCCGCCACGGTGAAGCTCACGAAGAATTGCATCCCGAACCAGGTTCTCATCGTAATTGGCAATATATGTTCGAATAGCTCTTCGATCGACAGGAGGAGTGCTGATTATGCTTATATCTCGAATCCCTAAGAGAGACATGTGAAGAGTTCGTGGAATAGGAGTTGCAGTCAGGGTAAGAACGTCAACATTTCTTCGAAATTGTTTTAGCTTTTCTTTTTGAGCTACACCGAAACGGTGCTCCTCGTCAATAATCAAGAGTCCTAGGTCTTTGAATTGAACGTCTCTTTGAAGGAGTTTGTGCGTCCCAATGACAATGTCGATTTCTCCTGAAGCCACCTTTTTTAAAGTTTCTTTGTTAGCTCTGGCGTCATAAAAGCGGCTTAATACACCAACTTTTACTGGATATTCGTTAAAGCGATTCTGGAATGTTCGGCAATGTTGTTCTGCAAGTATGGTCGTTGGGACAAGCAGTGCAACCTGTTTAGCGTGTTGTATGCATTTAAATGCTGCCCGTAGAGCCACCTCTGTTTTTCCAAAACCCACATCACCGCAAACCAACCGATCCATTATTTTTTCGGAGGCCATATCCGACAAAGTTTCTTCGATAGCTTTTAATTGATCAGGTGTTTCGTCGTATGGAAAATAATCAGCGAATCTCTCATCTTCAGCACCAATAATATCAAAGTGCCAACCCTTCGATATGTTTCGTGACGCGTAGAGCTTGATCAGATCGCCAGCGAGCGATGCAACTGCATCTCTCACTTTCAGTTTTGTCTTAATCCAACGCTGTGGAGCTCCCAGGCGATCAAGTGAAGGCACTTGGCCTTCTTGTGCTACAAATTTTTGAATACGTCCTATGTTTTGGACAGGAAGGTAAAGACGGCTATCAGCATAATCTATTTGAAAAAAGTCGCTTAGTACCTCATCGACATTTAATTGCTTTAGTCCTTTATAAACACCAATTCCGTAATCAACATGGACAACGAAGTCACCTTCTTGAAGATTGGAAATTGCACTTAGAAGTTTCTTTAAGCTAGTTTTGGAGTGTTTTTTTTGGCGATAAGAACGTTCAGCAAAAATCTCATTTTCGGAAATGAAGCAAATCTTCTTTTCAGGAATCCGAAACCCATCGTTTAAAAAGCCAGAGAGAATTACCAATGGACTACGTCTGGGAGAGTTAACCCAACTTATGCCAGTTTTTGATAATATCTCTGCGTCAAGATCAACATCAAGCAAATATCGTTGCAGGCGTTCCGCACGAACTGGTGATGATACAACAAACGCAATGCTTAATCCCTGCCTTCTCCATTTGCTAATCATGCTGACCAGAGGACTTAGTGCGTTTCCACTGCCAATCTTTGTTTTGAGTACTGTACTTAGTTCAGTGTTGGAAAGGCTGGTAATATGGACAGATTTTCCTGACTTTTCTTCATCGTCTTCCAATATATTAACTTGATCTATGTAATCGCAGTCTCTGGCAGAGATATTTCCAAGAACTTCCTCCGAACTGAAGTAAAGCATTGCCTTGGAAGGAATCAAGTAACGCTCGGATTTGAAACGAAGCTCACGCTCTTCAATGAGTTCTTGAAAAGTATCAAGCGAGTTCTTAACCCCAATTTCATCATCAATAATAATCTTTGTATCGGGTGATAGATAATCAAATAAGCTTGAGTTTAATCCACCGGCAAAGGATTG
>JAAZON010000287.1 GCA_012797725.1 SAR324 cluster bacterium
AATTGTTGATCAACGTAAAGAGGTAAGTGGAGAAACTACACTTTCAATACAATTAGTGGAGAACTTACAACGTACCGACTTAAGTCCATTGGAGCGCTCGCAAGCTATTGGAGTTCTTAGTGAAAACTATAAACTGAGTGTTCGTGAAATTGCTGCAAAGCTTGGAATATCCAAGAGCAACGTGCAAAGAAGCCTTGAAATACTATCGTTACCCGATGATCTCCTAAATGCTTTAAAGGAAGGAGCTTCAGAGTCAAAAATACTTCTTTTAGCAAAGATTGAAGATCCTGAAGTGAGAGCGGCTTACCTTAAAGATCTTGATGTATTGACTAGAAGTCAACTTCGAGACGAAATGGTTAAAGGCAAAAACGCCAAAATAGCTGGCTCGGTTGGGAAGGGTGCCTTAAGTGCTGAAGATCAAAGGATTAGTGATGAAATACAGAGGGCTCTTGGTCTGAAAGTGAGACTTATTAGGAATTCTCCTGGCTCAGAGGGGGGTAAGCTTTCGATCGATTTTTACTCATCAAGCGATCTTCAGGAACTTTTTAGAAAGTTAGTCTCAGCCTCTTAAAAGCAGAAGTCTAGCAAGTATTCAAATTTGAGAAGCCTTTGTCCCTCGGTGGGACGTGAAGAAAAACCTTCTAATGATTTGTATATAAAATGATTTTGAGCTAAAAACTCAAAGTCCCGCGGTGGGACAATGAGGATGTTTAAGGGTATCAGAAGAAGAATGAAAGGCTTGGACTTTTTAAATAGTCTTGAACAATGGAACGGGCAGGGGGGATTTTGTCCTGAAAATATAAAAAAGGCAATGAACTATCTTGATAATCCACAAGACAAGATAGCAAGTATTCATGTAGCTGGAACCAATGGTAAAGGATCTGTTTCTGCAGCGCTTTCTTCAATTTTAGCTAAGGAAGGCTATAGAGTTGGACTTAACATATCTCCACATCTTGTTAGAATAAATGAGCGAATTGTTGTTGATGGCTATTCGATAAACAATGAACTCTTGAATGAGGCGGCTTTGGAGCTGAAGGATTGTCTTAAGAAGCTAAAAATTACATTGACCTATCATGAAGCTTTAACAGCGATAGCCTTTATAGTCTATGAATGGAAAAAACTTGATTGGATTGTTGTTGAGGTAGGCCTTGGAGGGCGCTTAGACGCTTCAAACATATTAAACTGTCCAAAAGCTTGTGTAATTAGTTCTATAGGATTGGATCATCAGGATATTTTAGGCCCAACTAAAGCTGAAATAGCCAAAGAAAAGGCAGGCATTATAAAGAAAGGTTCAAGGCTTTTTTGTGGTAGGATGGACGCAGAATCGCTAAAAATATTTAACGATATTGCGAAATCCTTGGGTGTTGAGACATCTTCCTGGGGAGTCTCGTATAAGGCTGAAATAGTGGCAAAAGAGAGGTCTAATGGCTATACGATGCGCTATATGGATCTGAAATGTAATGAGGCCCTTAGTTTCAAACCATCGCTAAAAGGTACTTTTCAAAGAGATAATATGGCTCTAGCCATTAATGTGGCTAGAAGCTTAAATATATCACCAGAATCTTGCATTAAGGGAGTTCAAGAAGTCTTTTGGCCAGCTCGCTTTGAGAAGCTTGATATAGGGGCTACTAGTGTCATTCTTGATTGTGCTCATAACATTGATGGAATTAATGCATTAGCGGAAAG
>JAAZON010000288.1 GCA_012797725.1 SAR324 cluster bacterium
TCCATCTCAGTATTTTTTACCAAAACCTGAAAGGTAGCACAGGTTAATAATCAAGTTAACTTATCACTGTAATATTGTTCCCGTTTTTACTGTATTCCTGTTCCCGTTTTTACTGCATTGCAGTTCCCATTTTCACTGCATTTTTGCTTCTCGATTTCAGACTGACATCGAGATTAGTCTAGCAATAGCCTATTAGCCGCAGGTTTAAACCGAAGTTCTTGCTCTTCATGTCAGATTACATTATTTTTATTAGTCAAATTTACAAAGCGAATAAAATTATGTCTTACGAAACCGCCCTTAGAATAGTTGATGTGGTAGACAATATTTATAGAAAGAAATATTTGTTGCCAGCAATTCAAAGAGAATTTGTTTGGAACCCCGAACAGGTAGAAAGGTTGTTTGACAGCCTAATGCAGGATTATCCGATTAGCTCATTTCTATTCTGGAATGTCAGCAAAGAACATGTTCACGATTACGAGTTTTACGAATTTATCAAAGATTATCATGAGAGATACAGCAGACATAATCCAAAAGCTACATTATCAGGCGAAGAAGGTTTAACCGCGATTTTGGATGGACAGCAAAGGCTAACCTCAATATATATAGGTCTTAAGGGATCCTATTCGAATAAGATACCTCGTAAAAGATGGGATAATGATCTTGCCTATCCAAAGAAACTTTTGTATCTGAATCTGATATCAGAATCAGATGAAACAGATCTTAAATACGATTTTCAATTCCTCATCTCAGAGGAGGCCGGGATAAGGAATAATGATGTTAATTGGTTCAAAGTGTCACAAATACTGGATCTCAAAGAACCTGGAGATGTCAATTCTTACCTAATTGAAACAGGCATCTTCTCTGATTATTCAAAAGAAAAGGCATCATTTGCCAATAATACTTTGTTTAAACTCCATAACGTGATTCATGAGAAGGGCACAATAAGTTATTATCAGGAAAAGAGCCAGGTACTTGATAAAGTCTTGAATATCTTTATTCGGATTAACAGCGGAGGTACTATTCTAAGTTATTCAGACCTCCTACTTTCGATAGCTACGGCTCAATGGACAAATCGCGACGCCAGAGAAGAGATTTTCAGTTTTGTTGACAGTATTAATAGTATTGGGGATGGGTTCAATTTCACAAAAGACTTTGTATTAAAATCCTGCCTTGTGCTCAGTGGAATCAAAGATATCGCATTCAAGGTGGATAATTTTAATAAGCCAAATATGCAGAAGATTGAAGATGAATGGGATAAAATTTCTTCTGCAATAAGAATTGCAATTGGACTTATATCTGGTTTTGGGTACAGCCGAGAGACTTTGACATCCAATAATGCGATAATTCCCATTGCGTATTTTATTAAGAAAAATGACCTTTCAGAATCGATTATAACATCGACAAAAGCGGTTAATGTTAAGGCTAGTATCGCGAAATGGCTCAGACTCTCACTTATTAAACGTGTTTTCAGCGGTCAGCCTGACAATGTTCTCAGACCTCTTCGCAGAATAATTGATGAGAATGGTTCTGATTTTCCATTAGATCAGTTCAAGGAGCACTTTAAGGGTACGAATAAATCGCTGTTGTTCAGTAACGAAGAAATTGACAATCTCTTAGGGTACAGTTATGACCAGAGTTTTACTTTTTCTGTGCTAGCTCTATTATATCCAGATCTGGATTACAGAAACGTTTTCCATATTGATCACATGTTCCCACAGAGCCTGTTCACATATTCAAAGCTGACAAAGAGAAACTTAAGTAGTGTTCATATCCTTGATTTCATAACGAAATATAACAGACTGGCTAATTTGCAGTTACTTGAGGAGCGACCAAATCTTGAAAAACGCAATAAGGAATTCGATGTCTGGTTTTCTGAAAGCTTTTCAACAGAATCGGAAAGATATGCATACAAGGAACGACATATGATACCAGATGTGAATCTTCAGTTTGAGAATTTTCTGGCTTTCTTCAATGAGCGTGAATCTATACTTAAAAATAGGTTATGCTCGCTTCTGAAGTAAGACGAACCATTAAAATGGATTCCATGGCTGATTGTTCAAGAACCTGAAATTGGGAGTTACAAAATGAGCAGGATCATAGGGATAGACACAACACCCGAGATGCTTACGGATCATCAATTTAACACAATAAGTGGTAAACAGAACACTTACCTGAAGTAGTCAGGCTACTCTAGCGTGATGTTGTTAGTTTATCTGGTGAATGCAGTTTGTCCGCAATTCTCGTATTATTAGGAATTGAAGTTTCGCAAGTAAGAAAAAGTTAAGAAAATGGCATAAAAAAAGCAAAGGGAGTTTTCAGATATCTCTGAAAATCAGTATATTTAAAGTGACGAAACAATAAATAACTGATCCCAATGCTTAGTAATAAAGGTACA
>JAAZON010000289.1 GCA_012797725.1 SAR324 cluster bacterium
AGCCTCAGTGGTGCTTAGGCATAAGAATTATCCCGCATTTCTTGGAGCCACTGGCGAAGAGAATACGCTAAAAGCTTTTGTTGAACCGATAAGTCTTGAGAAAAATACCTACCTTTTGCTCAAAGTCGTGACGGAACTTCATGAAGAATTTGGGAGCAACCCAGAAAAAGCTGGCGACGAGAACGCTGAGATTCACAATCCATCAGAGAATGGCCGAATGAATTTAGGGGTGTATAAAAAGTTTTTGAAGAACAACTTCCGCAGGGTTTTGCCGCAATCCTTCAAAGACGCTATTGCACGAATGACTGCTGCAGAATTAGCTGCGCTTGTACTGGCAATGGAGGCAGGAAAATCTCTTGCTTTTAAGCAGGAAAAAGCAGGCTTCGTAAAGAATTCCGTTTTCCCTCATCTTTCCTCTAGGGCCGTTCTTCACTCGGCTCCTGGTTTTTCTGATTGTTTTGATTCGCCAGCCAGAGAACGTTTACGACGAGCAATTACATATGCTTCTCGCTACAATAATTTTGGCCTTGTGCGATTGCCAGTGGATCTAGAACTGGCGACTAGAGCTTGCAGGCAGTGGACAGAGCTAATGTTAGCATCCCCTAATGAACTACAAGTTGTATCAGATGAGGTTGAGCTCTTCGGTATAATTTCTCTGGCAAATCTTAATTTTGCTCGTATTTTTATTCAAGAAATCGCATCACTGAGGCATTTTGAAAATGCAGAAGCCTACACCTCGGGGACAAATTTACTGCTGTTTCCAATGAAGAAACTCATCGAAGTCCTATATCAAGCAATCGATATTTCCACATTACGACGTCTTGATGAGTTAGTCTACTTAGTAAGTCAAAAACAAATGCTGCAGGAGATGTCGATAGGTTCTAAGCGAGATGAAGAGCTACCAAGTAGTCCGTTTAGGATTCTTCGCCCTATTCCATTTTCTGATATCAAACAATTAGCGGAGCTGCATGATATTTCAGTTGATGTCTTGAAAGACTGGTCTTCTCTGCGGGTGATATTAAACTCATTTTCATGGTTAGCTAGAAGGGTAGGGAACTCATCAGTCCCAGACTCATCGTTAGTGCTTGCTCTGATGCGGTGTCAGGGCATATCTCCAAGTTCTGAAGGAAGCATCATTAGCAAAAAGGGGATGGTGCCTCTTAGAGGGAGTCGACTGCGCCAGCATTTTGGGCCTTCCTGGCAGAAACATTTTATCTACGTGGATGCCGTTACCATGGCAGAGTCGAATGAGGATCTTGGTCGGCTCATGGGACTTGGAGCTAGGGCTTTTCTTGATGAGGAAGATGATTTAGGCGATTTAGAGAAAGATTAGATTTTATGGCACGTCCTTATCAACGGACAGATTATGCGAGGTTGCGGGCAGAGGATCGCAGGAGGCTCCTTTATCGCATGTTCTTTGTCTTTGCGGCGTCCTTTATCTTGGTTTCTACTCCGTTAATGGAAGGTGCAAGCCCATGGTGGATGGTACTGCTTGGAGTGGTGCCTGCTCTGACATTAATTCCAGTTGCATATTTTTATGCCCATGACACTTTGATCGAGCGCGAGAGAGCGAAAGAAAGTGCGATCCGTGGAGGCAAAAAAGTTTTGGGAATGCCCCCTCAGAGAGATTGCTTTGCCAAAGCCCTCAATGAGTGCAGAGCAAGGGGCAAGCCAATGATTGATCGTTATCTGGTTGGTTTCGAATTGGAAACCGGTCGACCCTTGTGGGTGAATGATGATGATATGTGTGGTCACTTATGTGTCTTTGCAAAAACGGGAATGGGAAAGACTCTTTGGGTTGAATCACTGATGTTTCAACAGATGGCACGAGGCAGAGCGAGCGGCTGTACCTTTATCGATGCAAAGAGAGACTCTGGTACTCTTGCACATATAATTCTGATGGCTCTTTTGACAGGCAGGATTGAAGACTAGATTGTAATTGACCCTTTTGATCCAGTGCACTCATTCAATTTTGTCTTGACCTCACAAAGGGCTGATGTGAAGGCGCGTAAAGTTCTACGTGCTGGCCTACCGCCCACATCAGATCAAAGTGCAACAAAACACTATGATCGGTTAGCAGCAGATTCGATTTATCGATTAGTCAGGGCGATGGAAAGTCTTGGCTTGGCATGGTCTATTCGAGATATTGCAGTTTCCCTTTCAGCATTCAGCTTAGCTTATCCGCAGCTTAGAAAGATGCTTCATCATCTTGGCGCACGTCAGGCGATGGTTGAACTTGGGCATTTGGCATCAAGTTACAGGAATCCAAAAGGAGTGCTTGATACGGCAAAAATATCGGAGAATTTAAGAGGCATTGCATCTGAACTTCATTCAATTTCAGGCAGTGAAATTGGACGAGTATTTTGCACGCAATACACTGACTTGGTTCTTACAGATGCAATTCTGCGTGGAAAAATTATTTATTTTATGTTGCCACGTCTTGAAGAAGCTGAAAGTGCAGCAAGAATGGTAAAAGTCTTTCGGGAAGATTTAGAAGTATCTATCGGAGAGATAACATCAGCAAGGCAGTATCATCTGGAAGATCCCCATTTGGTGATTATTGATGAAGGTTCCTCAACTTTCGGCCCAACATGGGCGAACCTTTTTGAGCTTGCTAGAAAGGGGCGTTTCTCTCTTATATTTGGCGCGCAATCTACTGGAGGCTTAACAGATCTGTCCCTTGGCTTAAGTGAAGCATTTTACGAGCGTGTGATGGCCAATGTGAATGTCAAAGTGATGATGCGTATTGGGGACAATCGTACAGCCCAAGACATGGCCGATTGGATTGGTAAGGTTACAACTACTCGAAAATCAGTGGGTGCAGGAGTCACCATGGGCAAGAGTTCTAGTGCATTGAGAGGTGCTCTAGATGTTCAGGCTAAAATCACAGGTGGCGAGTCTGAGACAATAAACGTAACGGAAGATGAAGAGGATCTAGTAAGTTCTGAAGAACTTAAACATGAAATGTCAGCAGAGAAAGGCCTTGCATGGTTTGATCTTGGCGATGGAAAAATTGTAAAAGGAAGAAGTTTCTGGTTCAATGCTGAAATTCCTGACAACTGGGAAGGGCGAGAGTACATTCCTCAACTAGAAAAATACGAGAATGATGAAATAGGTCTCGCAGACTGGGTAGACGAACAAATTCTATACCGCGAAAGAGAAGAAGCCTTCTCTGAGAAAAAGCCTAAAACAACAGCAACTCCTAAAAGCACCTCTACTCCTAAAGAGACTGGAAGTGAAGGCGAGAAAAAACAGGAACAACAGAATCCGGAGGCTTCTGGAAGCTTCAAATTGGGCCTTTTGCCGCCTGGAAGCGCAAGACGGCGGGGGACAATATCTACTTTCAACCGTAAATGACTTTGTTTTTGAATTAAAAAATTTTGTCCAGCAAAATCACGGCCTTTTTAGAGCTATGAAGTTTACATTTAAATAAGGCGTGCCATAAAAAAACGGCATCTTTTTCTGTCGGACTCTCATACACCACATCGTGCAGATATGCTCTCAAAGCTTGCAGGCAAAAGACTTCGCCTACGTTGACGTCGAACGAAACACGGCAGGGGCGTGGACGTCTTACGTTAAACGTCTACGTCTTTACGTAATACGTAAAGCGTGTGCTCCCCTGTCGTCATTCGTATTTCGTCCTCCAACTATCTTCCAACACCTATTTGGGTGTCCCAAACGCGGAACTCAGGAGCTATGAATGTTCAGATTTGAATAAGGAGTTACCATAAAAAAACAGCATCTTTTGCTCCGCCTAGACCATCATGAACTATTGCGGAATTGTATAAAGGGCGCATCTTAAGGGCTATCAGTCTTGCGATTTATAAAATATCGTTTAATTATGATATATTTGGAGATTTTCTTAATAAGGTTTTAGAAAGGTTTGGACTTGGCTTCAGAACGTGATAAGAGTCGAAAGAATTGAATTTCATGTCATAGCAAGCGGAGTAAAGCCTTAACAAAGTCAATGTGTTTTGCTTTTTTTAAGCGGTGAAGGTTATGTATGTCGGTGGAATTACATTTTTAATCAATAAATCATTTGGTCGTCTGCAGTTAATCCCAGAAAGCACAGGACTTAGATTTTTTTATGTTCCTGTTATTGAAGGTGTTGATGCGCCTGACAGCTTAGGCTTTCTCGATCTCCTTGTGCCAATTGATGCTATTGGAGGTCTCTGGGCCACGGCAAAAGCTTTTCTTTTTGGGGTTGAGTCATTAGACGAAAATGTGATCCTGAAGGGAAATGAATCGTCAGAAGATTCTGACATCTTAATTAAGCTCTATAGGGACAAACCCCGAGGTGCTCATGGGAAGCTCACAGGAGAAGAAACTTCCTGGCTTCGAATCGTGACTGGTCGCTCAGAAGAGGAGCGACGTCGAGTGAAATTAGGGCCTCGTGATTTACTTTGTCTCGAACTTGCTTGCAGTACAGTAATGACCTTAGCTGCTGAGGCAAAGACCCATAAGCCTGAACATGTCTAAACATCTTCAACCTGCGTTCCAAGTTGCAATAAAAGGCAAATTGACCGATAACGTTACTTATCGGTCAATTTAGGTTTTTTAAATCCAGCCTCCCGCTAAAGGATCGATTGACCGGTAAGTTTCCCTCGCCCCTTTTTGAATCCTTTTATGAAAATCTAAACAGTAGGCAAAAACACTTCTTAGAAGCTGTCTTTTAATTGGCATCATTGCTCGTGCCATCCCCTCTGAACCGAGCAAGGCATTCTGAAACATTATCAAAAATCACAAATTCCCCGGGAAGCACATCAACACCATTAAATAGCCGTTGAGCACTGTTCCTTGCTATTGCCATGTTGTTAAAAGAAGTAATTAAACTTTTGGCAGCAATATAGTCGCCTTTAGTAGCGGAATGAGCTCTACAATCCTTGACTTTGTTTGCTGGACCCAGAACCACGCCTGATCCTATGTAATTGTTGTTCCCAATTGCGATCCCTTTAGCGATACGAGAAAAAGTTCCTAGATAATTTCTATCCCCTATTGAAGAGGCTCTGTGTGAATCGTTCACAGAACTGCTGTCTAAGCAAACAAAGGCAGAGATGCGATTATTATCGCCAATATGGGCTCCGAGGCCGATTGAAACATGAGAAGAAATATGATTGTCATTACCAATTGAAACTTTGCTGGCAACATAAGTAAAAGGCAACAATTCATTGGCCTGCCCCATCAGGATTGGCTCACAAATAATGACTCCAGGAGCTATTTGATTAACCTTCTTGTAAGGCTTCTCGAGCATTCCTTCTTTGGTCCATATTTCCAGATTATCATTTGTTTGTACCATCTTTATTTCCTGTCCAAAGTGAAAAATTTGGAATTTGTCTTTTCAAATGTTTTTTATTGTCAGGAAGCTTACAACGCAAAGGACTTCTTCTCAATTAAATCAGGTAAAGACTCCGAGTTTTTTTGAACTGTGCTCTCCAGCAAAGCTTTCAAAGGACTCAAATGGGTAAATAAAGTAACATCCTGATATTACTGTATAATAAAAGGTGCGTTAGCTGTTTTGTCGAGTGGGCCATATCAAGCCCTAATCGTTGGATTTTTTTTTAAAGCAGTGTAATCTGAATTGAGTTTTTTTCAAATTTAGAAAATCTGACTTCCCTATTTCTTTTATAAATAGCGAAGAATTTTTGTAATTTCGGAGACAAGAACATGCCTTCATACACCACCGCTAATATTCGCAACATTGTTTTTGTCGGTCATGCGGGTTCCGGCAAGACCAGCTTAGTTGAGGCTCTACTCTTAGAAGGAGGAGCACTCCATCAGAAAGGTTTAGTCGAAAGTGCTTCTACGGTCTCTGATTTCACCGATGAAGAGAAAAAGTCAGGTTATAGTATTTTCTCTTCAATATCACATTGTAAATATGGAGAGCAGCTTCTCAATTTTCTGGATACTCCCGGTTACGCCGATTTTATCGGTCAATCTTTATCCTTCCTGCCTGCCGCTGATACGGCTGCAATCGTTATTAGCGCAACAGCAGGTATTGAGCCTGTGACTCGCAAGATGATGGAACGAGCTGCGGAATTGAATCTTGCACGAATGATAGTAATCACAAAAATTGACGCTGAAAATATTCACCCGGAAGAGCTTGTAAAAACAATTCGAGAAACCTTTGGAAAGGAATGTCTGCCGATTAACCTTCCCTCAAAAGATAGAAATCAAATTATTGATTGTTTCTACAATACTGAGGGAGAAAGTGAATTCTCTTCAATTTCAGCAGCTCATCAGCAAATCGTAGATCAAGTGGTAGAGGTCGATGAAGATCTCATGTCCATATACCTGGAGCAAGGAGACGTGACGCCTGAGCAATTGCATGGTGCATTTGTAAGAGCACTTAAGGAAGGCCATTTGATCCCCATCTGCTTTGTGAGTAGTAGAGTTCATACCAATCCCCAAAACTCCGTTGGGATAAAAGAATTGCTCAAAGTTTTTGCGGAACTCTCTCCTAGTCCTTTGGAAGCAAACCCACGTTACTATTACAAGTGTACAAACCCAGAGTCTCCCATAGAGTACGTAGCCGATGTTACAGGGCATTTGCTTGCTCACGTC
>JAAZON010000290.1 GCA_012797725.1 SAR324 cluster bacterium
GAGGTTTTGCAGTTTGCACCTCTTGGTGATCCAATGATCGTTAAATGTTCTAATTGTTCTCTAGCTTTGAGAAAAGACGAAGCACGCTGCGTAAGTGTCCTACTAAGTTAAGCGGTGTATGTCCTGATGAATAGCTGTGATTCTTCGAGTTCAGTAAATGAAAAGATCTTTCTGCGAGTAGCGATTGTTGGCAATCCGAACTCAGGAAAAACTACTCTTTTCAATGCGATGACTGGGTCTAACTACAAGGTTGCGAATTATCCAGGAGTCACAGTCGAGAGGAAGGAAGGCGAAGTTCAACTGGAAGGTGATTGGCGTTTAAGTGTTGTTGATCTTCCTGGGATATACTCTCTTTTTGGGCATAGTCCAGATGAAATGGTGGCAAGCTCTGTTATTTCAAATGGGAGAAAGCCTGGTGAGTCCATAGATGCAATGGTAATAGTTGTTGATGCCACGAATTTGGAGAGAAACCTCTATCTTGCGCTTCAATTAATCGACATGGGAGTTCCTATCGTTGTGGCATTGACAAAAATAGATCTTGCAAGAAAAAAGGGCCTAAAGGTTTATGATGAACTTCTTTCTAGACAGTTGGGTGTTCCTGTGATTCCAGTGATGGCTCGAGATGGAATAGGTATTGAGGCTCTAGTAACTGAAGCTCTTCATATTGGAATCGAAAAGCGCTGCTCTTCAAAGAGTTTTGAATGGCTCAAGGGGCAACCCGCATTAAAGGAAGGAGCCGATCGAGTAGCGAATGTTTTGAATAAAGGTTTTATTGATGAGAGCGATAAGAGCCGAAGGATGCAGGCGCTCGCTCTTATTTCGGGGCTCGTTAAGGGAGAGAATGATCAAATTCAAAAGATAGTGCTGGAAGAGGTTGATGCTCTTAAGAAAAAAGGGATTGATCCGTATACTATAGAAGCGCAGTGCCGCTTTGAAAAAATAAAGGAAATCAAAGAGCATGTCAGTGGTTTGAGTAGTCAAGGTCAGAGTGCCACGGCAAATAAAATTGATAGTCTTTTAACCCATCGATTTTGGGGTACACTTATATTTCTGGTAATTCTTGGAACAATGTTCCAAATGATTTTTTTTGTGGCGGCCTATCCAATGGCTCTGATCGAGATGCTAATGAACAGGCTCGCTATTCTCGTTGTTGCGATTGTTCCTCCAGGGGCTCTGCAGAGCCTGTTGGTAGATGGGGTAATAGCTGGGGTTGGGAGTGTGGTTTCATTTCTTCCTCAAATTGCAATTCTCTTTTTCTTCATAGCGATCCTTGAAGATAGTGGATACATGGTCAGAGCGGCTTACCTTATGGATAGGGTAATGAGCATACTTGGACTACAGGGGAGATCCTTTATTCCGCTTCTTAACTCCTTTGCATGCGCAGTTCCAGGGATAATGTCTGCCCGTATCATTCCATCGCCTGCTGCTAGAATAACTACGATACTGATTGCCCCATTGATGAGTTGCAGCGCAAGACTTCCGGTTTACACATTATTAATTGCCGCGTTTATTCCAAAGCATTATGTGCTGCCTTATGTATCGTTGCAGGGTTTGGTTATGCTTGCTTTATACCTTTTAGGTGTCTTTGTGGCAGCTGGTGTGGCGTTAATACTCAAATGGACAGTTCATAGAAAAGAGAACTCATACTTTGTTATGGAAATGCCTGCTTACAGTAGACCATCTATGAAAGTGGTTTGGAGGGAAGTTAGGGATCGCATTAAGATCTTTCTTAATACGGCTGGTCGGGCGATATTGTTCTGCTCAATTCTCTTCTGGTTTATGGCAAGTTACCCCAAGGCTCCGCCGGATTTGTCACCA
>JAAZON010000291.1 GCA_012797725.1 SAR324 cluster bacterium
ACCTCGCAGATTAGTTAGCTGCCTCACTTCTTCAGGGCGATCGGGATAGCCTATAAATAGATTCGAAATCTTCGGATTATTCCTTTGTTCTCTATAGAATACCACTGAGGAGGAATCCGGCGAGAAGGCGGGGTTGTCGCTATTGAGATCACTTTGGCCTAAAACCTTAAAGCCTTCGCCCCCCACAGTCATTACTGCAATATTTCGCTTGGCCTCTGGCCCGATGCTCACCGCAAGCAGCTTCCCATCAGGAGAAAGACTCGGATAGGATAAATCCACACCCTTTGGCCCAAGCTCCTGAATTACATTATCTTTAAAGTCCAGAACATAAACTCTTGAGTGACCTTCGTAAATTGCCGAAAATGCAAGTTTCCCTTCCAGTTTTATGGATTTGGACACATCGAAATAAAGAGCTTCATTTGAAGACCCATAACTACTAAATGGTAGCAAGAAGAACAAGAGAAGTCCCACGCCCAATCTTTTAGGATTAACTCCTGTATTGAAGAACAAAATAGCCCCTATAAACAACAAGCAAAATATTCCCATGCCATAACCTATGATTTGGGTTATCAGGTGCACACTAAATGCAATAGTGGTTGCTGGAAGACCTTCGCAGATACCTCCACATGCATATGAGAATAGAGTGGACCATACACCTTCATAAATACCAAATCCCATTAATCCACTTATTGGCAGGCTAGCTGAGGCTTCCGACAACACAAAGACTGCAAAAGAAGCAAGGGGATTAAGGGCTTCAGCGCCTATCCCCCAGGCCCCTAAGACAGCTAAGGCTACAAAATAAAGCCCCGCATATTTGGCTACCCGAAGCAGTACGGTCAAGACTAGGAGATAGAATAAATCTCTATACCCACTAGCTTGATTTAAATCAGTCGAGATCGTACTTAACATAGCCCCTGCCCTATTTAATCTTGGAAACTTCTCAAAAATCTTGGACATATAATCAAACATTAAATACAGACGCACTAAAAGAAAGGCCCCAAGAATGAACATGATGCTTAGAAGCAAAAAGGCCAAAATAACTTGAGTCACTTTTAAATCGACCATCAATCCAATTTCAGTCCCGAACACAATACTAAATAAGGCAAAAATTGCAGCTACTAAAATAAGTGAGAGCAAATCAAGAGCAATACAAAGGCCGAAGCTTGAGACCCCACTTGACACCCTCACACCTAGTCGGTTTAAAAAATAAATATAACTTAGCTCTCCTAAACGAGCAGGTAAGAAATCCACGAAAGCATTCCGAATCCCTGTCACCAACAACATCTTCCATAGAGATGGCATATCACCTACACCCATGGCCTCAAGCATTGCCTTGTAGCGCCATGCTCGCAGCACAAGCGCCGTCAAACTACAAACAACAAATGCCGTTAGAAATGATTTGTTCAGATTATTGAAAATATCCCGCAGATCCGAGAGGGATGACTCCGTAAAGACTAGAAAAAGCAAAATTAAAGTTAATAATCCCGAAACAATGACATGCAGGACATGATTAGTTGATTTATTGGAGTGCATGTTCTTATATTTAACCTTGTCTAGAACAAAGGACAACAAGTTCAAGTTATCCATAAACAAACAAAGGATTTCAATTGACAGATCAAGCAGACCGGGAAAAACAATTTGTGGCTTTAAGCTCTGTAATTGCGGCGATATTCCTCACGGGTACCAAAGTAGCTATCGGAATATCGACGGGGAGTCTCGGCATTCTCTCTGAAGCAGCTCACTCTGGACTTGACCTGGTTGCGGCTATTATCACCTTATTTGCGGTGAAAAGCTCAGGAAAACCAGCTGATGAAGAGCACCTATATGGACACGAAAAGGTTGAAAATCTCTCCGCTCTTTTTGAGACTTTTCTCCTTCTAATCACATGTATCTGGATAATCGCAGAAGCTTTTAAGAGATTATTCTTTCATGAAGTTGAGATTGAACTTAGCATTTGGGCATTTGGGGTTGTAATATTATCAATAATAATAGATCTATCAAGATCTCGTGCGTTGATTCGCGCTGCTCAGAAACATGATAGCCAAGCGCTCGAAGCCGATGCTCTTCACTTTAGTACTGATGTCTTGAGCTCCTGTGTCGTACTACTCGGTCTAATCCTTGTATGGATTGGAGAACAGACAGGGACGTCACACATATTAAGACATGCTGATCCGATCGCAGCGCTTGGGGTGGCAATGATTGTAATTTTTGTCAGTGTCAAGCTTGGGAAAAGGTGCATAGACGCGCTTCTCGACTCTGCACCGGCAGGATTGGCCAAGAAGCTCGAACGTGCTGTTAGAAATGTTCCTGGAGTCAAAGATTGTCATCGTCTTCGAGTTAGAAAAAGTGGCAAAAGAAGTTTTGTTGATCTTGCCATAGATGTTGAAAAAGGCCTAAGTGTCAACTCAGCTCATTTGATTGCTCAAATGGTTGAGAGAGAGATCATGGGATTGCTTCCAAATGCTGATGTTGTGGTTGTAACCGATTCATCGTCACGACTCGATGGAAATCTAAATAAACAAATTCGAGCCCATGCTGAAGCCTTGGAACATAAAGTTCATAACATATTTGTTTATCAGCAAGAGCATGAGGTGCGTGCAGAGTTGCACCTTGAAGTACCTGGAAGCGAATCCATTTTGAAGGCCCATAGAACGGCAATGGAACTGGAGTCGGGACTTTTAAATGAGATCTCTGTTTTGAAAGGCGTCGATATTCATATCGAACCCCGACGCGAAGAGCATGGCGAACTTGAAGACATCACGGCTAACGTAGAAAGCCTGGAACAAAAGATTAAGATGTTAGTCAAAGGAATACCCGGAATTTTAGATTGCCACGCGATTGTTGTTCGTAAAAACACCCAAGGTCTCTTTCTATCAATGCATGCTATTTTTGATAATGAAATGAGCATGGAAGCAGTGCATATAAAGCTAAGCCAGGCCGAGCGTGTGCTATTTCGAGAGCTTCCAACATTGCAAAGAGTCTTAGTTCACCCAGAGCCGCTGGAATATGGGAAGCATTAAAGCGCAAAGGACGGTCTTTCTCTAATTGATTTACAGGGTAAGCCTTTAAAGTAGGAGGGTCTTGCCTCCTTTGCGCTGGCTAAAGCCAAGTGCCAGGGGGAGGCTACAAGACCGGAAACATCGGATAAGAAAAATATCCTCCCTCCCTTTTTATGAAATTCCAGAGGAGGTAACTTGCCCCCCGCAAGATCCTCCTGGACAAAAAAAGGGGGCCCCAAAAAGGGGCCCCCTTTGCATTATCTGTTAATCAATTCTGCATTATTTGCAAATGCTGAATGGAACAGAAAGTGTCACCCAATGTGACCAGTCACCATCGCCAATTGCGCGATATTCGGCAGCATAGTCAACACGAGCATATTTACCGAGTGCGGCTCCGGCACCAAATGAAACTGCATTGTACTTAGCATTTTCATTGTCGCCTTGGTCAAACATATCGTAATCAAGATTTGCTTGATAACGATAACCGGCACGAAGTTTCAACCACTCTAGGACTGGCTGCTCAACACCAAGTCGGAATGCCCATGAGAAGCTATCCGAATCAACATCCTGCCAATACCCATTGTAGTCAACTCCACCAGTCAACAACGTGTTTGTAAAGACTGTCTGAGCAACACCACCTCGGATTCCCCAGTTCTTCACGTTACGTTCTGTACCGTCAAAGACATCTGTAAATTGAGGAAGCATGTTGCTAATGTCGCCTTTTCCAAACCCATAATGCGTGTCAATACCAAAGAGGGTTCTCTCACTCATTTTGTATTGAGCACCCACTGTCTGATTGACGCCGTTATCCATTTCTTCATCGAACCAAGTAGACTCATTCTCTAAGTTCGAATAATCAATGGCATAACCAACACTCCACTCATCACCCAGAGCCTTGGCATAA
>JAAZON010000292.1 GCA_012797725.1 SAR324 cluster bacterium
AGGCAGCTGCTAGGCCTTTCATAAGGCAACATCGGATCTTCGCAGTTTCGATTTCTCCGAAAAGCACGTTTAGTTGATGAGTTATGGAAAGAACTCTTTTAGACTCATGCAAAGTCTCTTCTGCTAAATTCCTGAAGAAACTGGTAGACTTTATCAAAGCATCCGAGCAATTCGAGAGTCTGGAGAATAATGAAGGCACCATCAAGTGACTTCGAGCTAAATCCATTATACGGATTGAACATTCGTCAAGGGTGCCAAAATCAACAGATTCTGGATGAAAGAGTAGGTTAATTAGAGTGGTTTCAGATTTCTTCCTCAAAATATCATCTAGTGGCTTCTCTTTAAGAACTTTCATCAAAGAACCCTCTTTCCGACATTATCTTCAGCATAGTAACCTTAATGCCAGAAAAATACGATGACTAAAGCAAATTTATTCAATCCAGAATTCATTGTAATCCATCACTCTGCTAGTGAGAGGACATTGAGCGTCGAAGCTATCAGACAATATCACATATCGCGAGGTTTCGACGATATTGGGTATCATAAGTTGATTGACTTTGCAGGTAATCTCTATGATGGCCGTCCTCTTGAGATTCCAGGCGCACATGCACTTGGCTTTAATGATCAAAGTATAGGAATTTGTTGCATCGGGAACTTTGAGGATGAAGAGCCTACAACAAAGATGCTAAACACTCTGAACTTGTTGCTCTTAGATCTTTGCTCTTCTTTCAATATTGAAGTGGATCGAATTATTGGACATTTTGAAGTGCGAAACTTCATTGAAGCTAAAAGTGGGGCTAAATGTCCGGGAAAGAACTTGAGATTTTTACTTTCAAAAATCCGGAAAAACGTAGCATCAAACTTAGCAATGAGCTGAATGGATCGATGTTTTATTTTCTTCAGTCTTAAATAGCCTGAAATATTTCAATGATTCGAAGCGTTAGCACCAGAATAATCTTGATCATATCCTATGCCCTAGCACGTGGTCTCCAAAGACAATGGGCAAATAGGTGGGCTATCATGCAATCTGCAGTCACTACAAAACTAATATTTAAGACAACTCTCAGACTCTTCTTATAATGGATGCAACTATTTGATAACACAAGGCATCTATATTCCATGGATTCCTCTTCGTGGAAGTAAAAGGTGCCTTCCGATGGCTCAAAAAAAGATACTGCTCTGTTGGCCACATATAAAACCCCAGCCCTTAACCGACACCGAGGGTAACCAGCTCACGATCGATGCCGAAGAAACATGGCATGGCTTTCCTCTTGGTGTTGGACTTCTAGGTAGCTATCTCGACGAGCATGGCCAAAATGTCAAATGCTATGATTTTGGCTTTCACTCTTTTGATCGATTTAAAGAAACTCTAGCAGCCGAAATGCCTGACATTCTTGGTGTCACCTGCCATACCGCACAACGAAGAGCCGTATGGGACATACTAACCTTCATGAAGGAAATAAAACCCGAATGTAAGACTGTGCTAGGAGGCTATCATGCGACTTTGATGTGGAAGCAAATTCTCGATAACTATCCGTGCGTGGATTATTGCATTGTAGGATGTGGCTTTGAGGCGATGTATGAATTTGTTTCTGGAAATGATCCGGATAATATCTGGAACCTTGCCCATCGAGGAGCAAACGGATCGCATGTACATTTGCGAAATGGACGTATGCGTACATTACCATTAAATGAACGTCCTTTCATGCGCTATGAACTATTCAACTGGCAAGATCCTGAGGTTAAGCCTTATTTTTATAACGGCGAACAGCGACTCGACAGGCTCAACTTCCATATGATGACGACAAGTCGCGGTTGTTATGCTCATTGTTCATTCTGTTGTGTAAGCGATGTTTTTGACCGTTTTGCCGTAAAGAGCCCTGAGCGCATTTATGAAGAGATGGTGTACTACCATACCAAATATGGGCAGCCAGCAATGTGGTATAAATTTAATGATGAAACATTACCACTCAATACCAAGGCGGCTACAAAACTTTGCAACCTAATCATTAACGGCAGTCACCGTTTCAGATGGGAATGCTATGCAAGGGGAGATCTAAAAAACCCTGAAACTCTAAAAGCCTTCGCAAAAGCCGGACTTTCTGACATTCCCATTGGGGTGGAATCAGGATCGCAGAAAATTCTGGATGGTATGGATAAGGGTGTAACCATCAAAGAAATATACGATACTTTCCAGTTCGCGCATAATGCCAAGATCAATACTTTTGCACTTTTTATTGTCGGCAGTGTCGGTGAGACTCAAGAGTCAATTGATGCTACCAAGGAACTTATTCGAGATTTATGTCCAGGTAATATTGGTCTTTCTTATCTCACTATTTTCCCAGGTACAAAATTATACCGCTCATGTATACAAAAAGGCATAATTGATGACGATTATTGGCTGAGTGATGCCTATCCACCTTTATATCTCCATGAGCACCCGTTTAAGCAACTTCTTGCTTGGAGAAATGAACTATTTGAAACCTGGTCAAAGGATGTAGCCTCCAAACGCGAAAAGACCTATTATGGACCCGACTCACCATTACTTCCAGAATACCGAAAGCTTTTAGGACTTCCAGATCTTGAGCCCGTCATCGAAGAGATTACGAGCCCCATCGTATGTAACAGATCTGAGAATGAGGAGGCCCCTGCAGTTCTCCACAATGAAAAACAACTTTCTGGTTATACCATCTCAAGTGATGATGAAAACGTTTATGCGACAATCTTATCACTCGTGGAAGTCTGTGACGAAGTCGTAGTACTTCTCAATAATCCGACTAAATATGTACGTGAACTTGTTGAGACCTTGGCATCCCAAGAGAAAACCATCAAAGTAATTGTCACTCCACTAAGTTTCTTTAATGCCACGGAGGCTGTGTTACGAAATACTGCCATGGCCGAATGTCTTGGTGATTGGATCCTCGAGCTTGATTCAGATGAAGTTCTGAATGAAGGGCAATATCAAAAAATACGAGACTGCATAAGTGACAAGAACTCAAGAATGCACACCTTCAAATGCCACCAACTATGTGGAGATAGCCACCATATTCAATTTATGCTGCACCGAGGGTTCCTTATCGATCCAATTCTAGAAGAGCATCCAGGATGGGGTGAATGCGTGATTAATGGATACACTAATTGGGGTCACTTAATGCTCTTCACTAATGACACCAGGGCAAGCTATCGAGCGACCAAAGAGTTTAAGCATGGATATCATTGTGCACTTGTTCACAAAGACACCATGACGCTAGACAACCTTCAAAGACATGAAGACATAAGCTATGTCCACTATTCACTAGCATATCCCAGAGGCAAGATCTATGAGAAGTTTCTCACTTACCACTTATCAGATACTACTGTTCCTCATCAAAGTAAGATGGAGGTGAGTGTATCAAGCCTTGGCATTAGTGAAAGGATGATTGAAGCTCTCCATCTCAATGAAACTGTCATGCTTCCTCGACATTTCACAATGAATAAGGAGAATCCTCTTGGAAATTCAAGCGATTTCTGTGTGGCGACATTTCATGGAACTCATCCGAAATACATGCAGGGAAGTCCACTTCTTGGCAGCCGAATCGAGACAGCCTTTGATGAT
>JAAZON010000293.1 GCA_012797725.1 SAR324 cluster bacterium
ATCGGTGGGATAGCTAGCAGCGATGCTGGAAAGCGAACGAAGGGGTCTATGCTATACAAGAAATACGGGAACTGGTTCGCTGACAAGGCACATGAATACGGAGCGAAAATCCACGCTCTGGGTTTTACTGTTCAAGATATTCATAAATACCGCTTTGATTCCGTTGACAGCTCAAGTTGGACGGGCGGGGGAAGATGGGGGGTTATATTCTACTGGAATGGATTCACTCTTGAAAAAACACGTTCAAAAGCAAAGAAAAGATTAGATACAGCAGCAGTAATGAGGCACAACTTGCAGCAGTGGATTCTTTACCAGAAGCACGCGGAGGGTTTATGAAGATAATCAAAACGGAACTGTTGTGGTCAAGAGCTTGTAAATACAGATGTAGCGGTTGTGGAATGCGAAAGCCAGTCTTACACGAACGTCCTAATTTAGATTTGTGGCGGAAAGGATTTGAAGAACTCAAGGCATTAGGAAATAAATTTGTAGCTATCTATGGAGCAGAGCCGCTAGAACGTTTTGAAGGATTGCCAGAAATTGTGAAAATGATAAAAGAAAACGACATGGATTGCACTATCATAACCGCATATCACGATCCCGAAAAGTTATCTAAACTTGTTGCCAGCGGGCTGGATTCCGTTACAACATCATTTGATGTATATGGTGATGAACACCGCACACAAAAGATGTTAAACGGTTTAGAAACCCTTCGAGAAGCAAACGTGAATGATAAGGCTTGTGTAATAACTGCTTCCCTTGAGAATCAAAGATACTGAGTAGCGGCCGCAGATAAAATTCTGAAAAGTGGTTGCTGGCTACTTTTTGATCTTATGCACGGAGATAATGGCAACGGGAAATGTAAGGGATATTTGCCTTCTCCAGAGAATAGATATCTAGATGAATTTCTAGATTATCTCATCGAGCAGAAAAAAAGCGGCATGAAAATACACCCTTCTTTGGAATACCTTGAGTATCTAAAGGCTCACTATGATGGTGATACAAGGGAGGTGTGGCATTGTAGAGGAAAGGAAATCGGTTGGGTAACAGTTGATTTTGATGGGAGCATATATCCATGTGATGATTGGCAATCTACTAATGGCATCAAGGTCTGGGAATTGGCAAAAAGATGGCAAGAATTTGAAAGATTCAGGGCTCAAGAGATTGAAAAATGCCCGGGCTGTTCGTGGAACACTCATTTTGATGCGGTCAATATAACAAAAACAGGGGAGATCGGTACTTACATACACAACAAGGTGAAAAGATGAGAGAACTTGTATTAGTAAGTGGAGGATTAGACAGCACGATAATGGCATTGCAAAAAAAAGATGCAATTAGATTATTCGTAGATTACGGCCAGAATTACAAGGCAGAGGAAGAGCGTGCGATCAAAGAAATTTTTGGGGAATATGAGAAAATCAAAGTTGACACGGCAACACAATTTGAGGATATCTTTATCCCGAATCGGAATCTAACTTTGGCCTCTCTTGCTGCCACCTACTACAATCCGGACGTTATCTATATGGCGGGATTGAAAGACGACTATGTAGTGGATAACACGCCCGAGGCATTCAAAAAAATGTCTATTGTTATCTCGGAATTTAGTAAAAAAAAGATTGACGTAATCTCTCCGTACTGGGATATGACAAAAGGGGAAGTAGTAGAGGAATATCTTAAAAAAGGAGGAGAATCGGAAATCCTTCGCAAAACTTATTCTTGCTATAACGGAATTAGAAATGGTTGCAATGATTGCCCTGCTTGTTTCAGAAGATTTGCCGCTCTGGAATCAAATGGAATTCATATGCCTAAACCAACATGGCGAATAACCGAGGAATACTTGAAGAAAATTCATAAATACGATTCCAACAGAATAGCAAGAACGTTGGCAGCACTCAACAATTACTACGAGATACACGCAATTGATATTGATGGAGTTCTCTGTGAAGATCAAGGCCCGTATAGAAATCGAAAACCAAAGAAGGAGAACATACAGAAACTCAATGCTATCGAAGGAATTATCATTCTTTTCACTGCAAGATTTGAGAGCGATAGGGTGGATACCGAAGAATGGCTAAAAACAAATAGTGTTCATTATCATTCGCTTATTATGGAGAAAATTCCATACTCTTCATTTGTTGATGACAAAGCAAAGACAGTCATATAAACCAATTTCTCGGTCGATGACTTCCGTCAGGTGTCCTTGCGACTCCGAAGAACTACGGATACCGAGAACAGACTATATCTCAGCTTCAATCCTATTTCAACGACTAACTGGGTGTACAAAACTTTCTTCGAGAATATGTATCCGCGTTCTTAAAAGCTAAAGACGACATACAAAGACAATCCCTTCCTTCCGAACGCCTCCTTTCATGCAGGGGTCTGAAAGGCAGTTATTGAGGTTCGATTCCTCGGGTCTCTGTTAGCCGGCTGAAAAGCCGAGTATTATGGAACGTGACGAGAGATATTGTGATGTCATCGTAA
>JAAZON010000294.1 GCA_012797725.1 SAR324 cluster bacterium
AACTAGAACCAGTTTATTGAAGGCGCCTGTCGAGAAATCTCCTCAGTCCTTGCGCTTTGAGGGCTTCTTTGGCTTAGACCCATTCGATTTTTCTTTGTTTTTTAAACTGCTTGACTTATTGGAACGTCTTTTCACCCTTGGGTAACTAGCAAGCACTTCATCCAGAGTCTTTGCTTTGCATGTCAGCTCAAGAAGGGATTCTAGAGCCTTTGTGTCTTCGATCCCATAAAGGGCTTCGATTGCAGGAGCGGCGTTCTTTCGTCCAAAGCGGGTGGAGAGAAAAGTCTTAATAGCTTTGAGGTAGGCACCTTGACGGCCCTGCTGCTCTCCTTTCTCAAGGCCTATCTCTTCACCTCGTTTCATCGCTCTTTTCTCAAATGGGAGTAAATATGGCATCGCTTTATCTCCTTGTTCTTTCTCAACTTCCAACCAGAAACTTTCATCCAGGGCATCGGGCATTCTTAATATGGCACCAATAAATTTAAGCATAGCAATAGCATAGTCTTTTGAATAGCCACGCTGAAAGAAACCCCTTAAAAGCTCTCTGGCTGCTTTGTAGGCAGTTATTGAATCACTTAAGTGCATTTGAGTCTCAAGATATGCTTGAACAATAAATGCAAATGGGTTTGAACTACTAGAGAGTTCTTCTCTTCTTTCTGTATAATCAATAAGTTTTAAGATCGGAAACTTCATATTTAAGGACAAGCCCCACCTTCCACGAGAAAACCTATTAGGTCGCCATGAGAGAGAGGGGTCTGTAAGAACCGCTATACTAAATACTTCTTTTTTAAATCGTTCCCAGATTCGGTGATTGTAAATGTACATTCGTTCTGCAAAGTTAATATCTTTTTGGCTTTGTATCTCAATATGCACTGCAATCCAGCTTTCGCTTTTGTCTTTTAGAGTTACAGAAGCCAAGATGTCCGCAATGCGCTTCTTCAACACAAATTCAGGAGCCACTTGGCGCAGTTCTTTATCTAGGAATTTGGGCTTTTTTGTCCAATCGATTTCCCGGTGGGCTTCTGGAGAGATAAACCCTAAGAACGGCTCAAAAAGAGCCTCTGTGATGTCTTTCCAGGGGTTGTCTTGTGATCTTTTGTCATTGTTTAAAAAACACTCAGGCGGGTGAAATCCCGTATTATTAAATGAACAATGAGTAATCGATAATTTCTAAAAAAAGTTGCGTGAAAGTCTGGAGAATCTTAAAAAAATCCTGATTAGAATTAGACTAGCTTGCTTTATTTCATGGAGCACTACAGCCGCATTCCTCAGTTGCTCAGCAACTCAGCCAAAACCCTACAGGCATCGGTCATTGTGAAGATACCGATTACATCCTTGTCCTTGGTAACGATTACGGACTCCAACCTTTTTCGACTCATGTTATTTAGCACATCAAGAAACTTTGCTGACTCATCTACCACATAAGGATCAGAAAGGCAGATGTCTTTGACAAAAACTTTAAGTTGATAATCTTTGCCTTTGTATACACTTGCAGCAAGTGAGATGTCTCGATCAGAGATCATTCCATACACTTTTTTGTGGTCTAGTACGGGTAGATGCCTAATCCTGTGCTGTTGAAGGAGCTTTTCTGCAACCCCCAAAGGTTCAAAATATTGAATTGTATATGGGTGCTCTACCATGAATTCTTTAATTTTTCGTACGTTTGTCATAAGGTTAGCCCTTTTAATAGCTGCTCTGAAAGAAGGCACTTAGAAGCCTTCTGCTTATCCTAGAAGCAATTAACGGATTGGCTGAATCCTCAAGGCCCACAATCACAATATCTTACGCAAGTTATAATTGATAGTTGCAATCGACAAGCAGAGGGAGCTATCAATCAAAAGAGAGGTTCTTGTACAGCATTAGCTATACTGCCTTTCGCCTACCAAGCTTTGGGCAAAACTTAACCCCAAGTCCTAGTTCATCTAATACTAATGTGAGGCTCGAAAGTCGTGGGTTCCCTTTCTGAGAAAACATGTCGTAGAAATTTTCCCGATTCAAAGAAGCCTTAGAAGCAAGCACTCGAATTTCGCCCTGTACTTCTACAACATCTCGAACTCCCAACAAAAACACGGCTTCGCCTTCTTCTAAACAGGCAATTAAATAACCTGCGGCATAATCCAAATCTTTCAACTTCTTTACAAGTTATTAATGAGAGTCGTACATGAAGATGAGACGGATACGGCAAGAATCTTGAATTTAATGAGCAATTACCACATTCCAAAAGTCTGACAAGTCATGGCTTGCCCCGCTAAGAATAAGATCCGTGGCCTCCAGCCCATAAGCCTTGGCAATAAGTGTTGACTGTTTTTTAACCTCGTTTTTCCTGATTTTGTCTGTTTTAGTTAGAATCACGAAGACTGCTATCCCTGCTTCAAACGCAAGATCTCGAAGTCCCAGCTCTTCTTCCTCAGGCATACGGCGTATATCATTTAATATGCATAATGCGTCCAAGCCTTCTGCCTCTTCTAGAAAGTCAGCTATTTTTCGTTTCAGCAAGTGGCGATCTTTTTGTGAAACTTTTGCATAACCAAAACCTGGCATATCAAGAAGATAAATTCTTTTACGCAGACCTTTTTCGTTTTCATAATTTATTTCGTATAAATTAAAGTCTCTTGTACAACCTGGAGTGTTGCTAGTACGCGCAAGTTTTTTCGAATTAACAAGACGATTAATCAAGGTTGACTTGCTCACATTGGAGCGTCCAGCAAGCGCTATGCAGCGAGTCCTTGCATCAAGCAGACTTGCAGGATTAGACGAGGCTTTTCGAAATGAGGCATTCAGAATTTTCATGGATCGCCTGTTTTTTTGTCTTAAACGATCTATAGCCTATTATGGGGAATCTCGGCAAATTTCCCCATTTCCGGCAAATTCGCTATCTAGGAGCGACCAGGAAAAATCTGATGAGGCTTGGAGAGTTTGGTCCTAAAAGCATGGTAGTTAAAGGGAATTAGCGAGCATGAATTCCGATTTCAAAGATCTGTTGCATCTCTTCAACGACAAACAAGTTAAGTATCTTATTGTGGGTATCTAAGCATATTTCGTAGTATCTGGCTGCCACTGATATTATTTATGCAATGAATCCAAGCCTATCATAATTGCTCAAAAAGTGGGGGCGAAGCCCTTAAGCTAAGTAATTACGTCTCGCCGTAACATCCCTTCAACTTATTAATGATAGTCGCTACTGCATCCGGGTAGGCGGACTTAAATTACCCATGCTAATTGAGCAGGTTCAGTCAATTGGCTAAATATAAGGAATTAATACCTTCTGACTCAACTTTATTAGCAGCATGTTGAGCTTAAGCTTCGATATTGCTCATGAATGCTATCATAACTATTCGTGCGTCTTTTCATGCCCAAAATCAATGTACAGATAGGAAGCCAGATAACTACAGGGTCCGAAATTGTCGGCAATAAGATGCCAGGCGGCCACTTTTACTCTCAAGAAGCACTTGATCTTCGAAGGGCTCTCCTAAAAATTGATGGGTTTCTAGCAAAAATTGAAAGTGGCACTACTATAAACCTAAGCGAGGTACAGAGAAGAGAGCTAATCGAGGCACTTTCAAAAGTCAGAAATGAGCACAAGGGTCACTTGGTTTTGTCCAAGACTCACTGGCTTCATGATAAACACATAAGGAATGCGATTGATGAAGCCATAGAAACCTTGAAAAGTGGACTAAGCTTTGAAGCTTTAAGAGATTACCATGGTGCTCCTGAAAGACGCACTGACACCATAGTCAAACTCTACCAAGTGCTTTTTAATGAGCATCGTTCTGACACCCAGGATTTAAAACTAAAAAGCAACAGGGGCCAAGCCAAGCCAAGCGAAATGATTGGGGCCATGAAGGTACTTGATGATCTTCTCGACGAAATTGAGCACAACCCATCATATAAGCCCTCTTCTGCTGAAAAGAATTCAATTGAAAAGGCCCTTGGTGTCATTGAAAAATACTATGATCATCCCTATCGAAGATACCGACCCGACTCATGGAAAGATGCTAGAACACGCGCCCGGATAAATGAAGCAAGAAAAGCTCTGATGTCTGATAAGGCCTTTTCCGGACTGAGAGGCCCATTAAATGATGATGCGGAATTAAGAACTCAGAAAATTCTTGACGTCTATACTAGACTTTTTAATGACAACAAAGATCTTTTGGGAAAACTCAAAGCACCCAAAACTCGTGGATCGGTTGATAAAAGAGCAGAAGTTTATGACATCTTCTGTAGGATAGGAAACTTCATCACTAAAATCGAGTCTAACAATGAGGTCATTCCATCAGGAAGGACCCGCTCTCAACTTATAAATGCACTTGAGACCGCTCGCAAGCATTACGAAACAAATCGTTCGGTTAGGCAAAGTATTGATAACCTTCTGAAGGATATAAAGGATGGACGAAGTTTTGACGCTTTCAGAGGGCCTCAAGTAGATGCCGGAGAAAAACGAAGCAGACGATTGGTAAACCTTCATAGCTTCCTTTTTAGAGACTGCTCCCAAGGATCGTGGCCAACCTCAATGATTAAAAACCGAGGCCTAGCCAATTTGAATCTAGATCGTATACGAGTCTTGAAAGAACTTGACGCCCTAATTAGCGACCTTAAGAAATTTGATAATAGCCCCAGGGTTGACGAAAATCTATGTTATCTTCCAAAGCAAGATAGGATTAATTCATTAAAAGCTACCATCAACACTTTAAGACGCCACTACGACGGACATCTTGGCACTCATGAAAGACAGGGCATCAAAGGCAAAATCTTCTTACCAGAAAAATCAGATAGAGTACTTGATGCTAAATATCGTCATTTAATAGATCAAGCTCTAAAAACTCTTGAGAGTAAGGATGGCTTTGCAATTCAACGTGGTCCAACAATTAGCAAGGCTGAGCATAATACGCAAAGGCTTGTTCGTTTATTCAAAGAT
>JAAZON010000295.1 GCA_012797725.1 SAR324 cluster bacterium
CTGCATCAAGTGAATCAAGGCCTAGATCATCGCCTAGACGGCTGTTTAAGTGGATGTTTTCCACAGGATTCCTGCTAAGATCGGCGATCTTACGCACAACCTCGTCAATGACATCCGAGTCAACTTCAGACAAATCCACTTCAGGAATCTTAACCTTAGGAATACCCGGGAGCTCCTTTTTCCAGAACTTCCGAGAGATCAATGAAATTTGCTCTCCTCCGTCTTTATCATACCACTGTTCTAACCATCGATTCTGTTCAACCAAGGAGCCTTTTCTTGGGAAATCCTCAGGCAACTCCTCAAATTCTAATCTCACTTCCCTTCTTGGAGCGAGAATAATTAGATTCGAGAGCAATATTTTAAATCCCTGCCACAATGTTACTAAAAAATCAGGGCTAACACCCCCAGTTAGTGCTTTTGAGAAGATGCTTCCATAAAGACCGCGCGTGCGAACCAATATGATTGGAACATTTGGCGAAGATTGCAGAATCGTATAAACACCGGAAGAACCTCCAAGACGCTCTCTGCCAGCTTTTGTCACACTTCCGGCTGGATACAACAAGATGTTTTCCCCTGCTTTTATCGCGTTGATGGTTTGCTCCATTGCCCTAAACACTCGGCGCCTTTTATTGGGACCTGGCTCCGTGTCCATATCTGGGACCGGGATTGCTTGGATCAGCTTCATAGCAGCGTGTACCCATTTCAAGAAGTAATATTTTTCTAGAACTAAAGGCCTAAGCTTAATATATCTCCATGCTGCGACAGTGAGTATTACAGGATCAATCTCGGCTGGATGATTTGGTAGAATGAGCGCCCCCCTTTTCCCTTTCAAGCATTCGATACCTTTCAGTTCAACTTTGTAACGTAGAGACAGTAGAAAATGAGCTAGCAGAGCAAGGATTTTTCTACACATAGCCACTCCTTGGTTTCCTCAAAGCCAATATTATGATCATAAAAGTTGGCAGCATTGTTATGACTGCCAGCCAAATAAATTGTGTGATGGGGCTAGCTAATTTTAGAATCACGGCAAGTGCCATGCCTCCACCTAAGGTAAACGGGAAAAAGGCTGTCATTGCGCTCAAGAGTGCAGAGCCTGTACCTTCTTTCTTTGCTGTATAGGTCAAGGAATAATATTCTGCTTCTATCAAATTTGTTGTGATTCCAAAGAAAAAGCCCATTAATCCCAAATCTAATGCTAATAATATGTATATTCTTGTGTTCTCTTCCACAATCATTGATGGATGTGAGAGCTCTACTAGAATTGGAATTGATACGAGCACCAAGACAATTCCTATACTGCATATCGATGCGGCTAAGTAGCGAATGCTTCTAAGTTTCACAGATACTGCATTTCCTACAATCACTCCTATTGTTGCAAAAGCTGCCATTAGGCTACATTTTGTTGCACTTCCTAGCATTTTTTCTTCTGCATAAGCAGTTACAGCGAGACTAGCAGCACTTGCCATTCCCCAAATCATTGAAGGCGCAACGATATAGATCCAATAATGTTTGAACAACCATTTGGTCTCCTCAAGTAAGCCCCAAAACGACTTAGAAAAAGAAAACAAATGGTTGTCCTCATTTGGGTAAGTGCAAAGACCTCCGAAGAAAGCTGCAGGAACAAAAATAAAGACTGAAGATGCGGCTCCAAGATAAGGATTTCGTGCAAAGAACTCTGTTGCAAAGGGAGCACCGGCCAGGATACCTGCAATATACACTATTGCAAGTGTTGCAGTAATCAATTCCGTGCTGCGCCCACTACGGGCACTTTCAAGAGGAATTGAAGCTCCTTTCGCTGGATTGTAAATCCCCATTATAAGCCCTGTCATAAAGACATAAAACCATGCAGTGCCAAACCAATCTGTCAAAAGTCCACCAGTCAATACAATTGCCACTGCAATAGCTGAGTAACGCATAACTTTTGCTTTCCTGAATGAAGCAGCAATTGGTCCTGCTATTAAATACGCTAGAAAAGGTCCTAATGTTATTAAGGCGCCTACGCTCTGTATTATCCAAATTTTATCTGAGGGTTCATAAATAACTGCGCTAAGATAACTGAGAGCAAAAAATTTTACATAACCAAGGCCAAGACCAGCAAAGAATGCGGCTAAAATAAGGTATAAAAATTTCATAGAGCTGTTATGGGGATAATTTTGTCTTTAGTCACGAACCACGGCCTCTTCTATTATGAGATCGGACTTGCGACCCGCACAAAGCCTAACTTTCGCTCCAATAGGAACACATGCATTTAGATCTTGATGCCCTATCGGCAATCCTTTCAGTACCGGAACTCCTAATGAATAGAGTCTCTCGTATAACACATCCTCGTAGCTTTGTTTGTATTCCCTGGATTTTGAATTACTAGGATGATCACAGGATATAAATGCTCCAAGCATGATTCCAGAAACTTTCTGTAAAAGCCCTGTGTTTAAAAACTGAGTTAAAAGGCGATCGATTGCATAAGGTCTCTCATCAATCTCTTCAATAAGAAGAATCTTTCCTTTAAAAGAAGGCAAATAATCTGTTCCTATTGACGCAGCAAGAACGGAAAGATTCCCTCCAATTAATCGTCCAGTCGCTTCCCCATTTCTAATGACCTCCAATGTTTGGTCTTTTTTTCCCAAGCCCTGAAGCAGACTTCCTGGGGCACGGCTGCTCATTAGAGTGCGTTCTAAGGTGTCCCAAGAAAAACCACTCGGGTTTTTCATGAGAGACGTCCCCACAGGTCCATGAAAACTAATGAGTTTCGATTTCTTGGAAATAGCCATATGAAGCGCTGTAATATCACTAAAACCAAGGAAGATTTTAGGGGAACGGGCTATAAGTTTATAATCCAAAAGTGACAAAATCCTTCCACATCCATAGCCGCCTCGCAAACAAAAAATAGCCTTCACCTTGGAGTTTGCGAACATAGACATCAAGTCACTAGCTCTTTCTTTGTCAGTTCCAGCTAAGAAACCATGACGCTTCCTCAAGGATCTACCTTCAATTACACGGAAACCCTTTCTTTCCAGCACTGAGATTACTTTGTCTATGTAGGATGCTTTAAAAGGAGGACTAGCTGGTGCAACCAAACCTACCAGATCTCCCTTCTTTAGGATTTTTGGGTATATCGGCACTTTCTATCCTGATTTATGCTGCAAACTGTTGTATAATTAGTAGCAATAGTCCTTGGTCTAAGTACCAAAAGATTAAGACATTGTAGGACAAGCATTCTAATGACTCAATATGTTGAAAGTAGCTCAAAAACAGTTGTAATGACTTTCTTGAATGTTCTAGGCTTTCCTTTTAAGGTGCTTTGGGTTGGGCATTTTAATGTTCTCTTTTATGTCCTTTTTTGTGCCGGAGGAGCGCTAGCAGTAATTACTTATATTCAAAACCTTCTAGTAAAATTAGCAAATGAGTTATTTTCTGATTCCCGCCTTCTGAACTATCTAGAGACTTCCACCTATGCACTCTACATACTTTGCATACCTTTTATTGTGGTAGCCGCCGGACTTCCCGCAAAGATTGTGTGGCTCTATGGCGGATTTTTCTTAAGTCCCTTATACACAGAGACAAGAAACTGCACCCGAAGATTTACGAATATTTTGCGCTATACATTAATGCATCCCTTTTATGCCGTCTTACCTTTTATTGGCATGCTTGTAATACAGCGTCTACTGATAGCACACGAGGTGGGAGAAGAGTTTATGCTCATTATAAAAATAGGATTGATGTTTACCGCAACTATCACCGTATATAAACTTCTCCAATGGATTTTTTTAATTTTGTTCACTACTTTCGTTGACACAGATGAGATTTTTGTCCTTCAAAATTTCAGACTTATTCTTCGCTATCGATCAATACAATTCATCTCTACCGGACTAATGGGCTTTGGTATGGTAATCGCAATTTATTTTTCAGGGATTCTATCAGGCAATGAGTTCCTACCATATATTTTTGGGGCGCTTCTCTGGTATGTATTTTCTGCTTTGATAGCAATAGCACTTGAAGCAGGAGAGGCTCATGCTCAAATGAATGGCGTAACTTTAAGGATAATACAACCCTCCTTATGATTTCTTCTACAACAACATACCTCGTTATTGGGTTCTTCTCCGCATTGTTGATTTTCCTTAGTACTATCAGGCGCCTTTGGTCCTGGCAGCCTACATGGAGAAGTAATCTCATGCCCGATCGCGAAGGACACATTGATAAGGACAAGTATTATGTTGAACATTACTGTGAGGATACTGCGACTGTTTCAATAGAGATTTCTGACAAAGACATTTCAAGGTTTGAAATGCAAAAACCCTTCTTCCATGAAGACAATAAAATAATGCAAAGCCTGTCAAATCTTCAGAACTTTGGAGTAGATTATATGGATTTTGGACTTCATGCCGACTGGATTGCAGCAGAAGTCCCTTATTGTCAATTACGTTCTATGAAAATTTCTTTTGATGAACTTTTTAAAAATATTGCAAAAGAACTTCTGGTTATACGAAGAATATTGACTCACAAAGCCCATGAGACAGGCAG
>JAAZON010000296.1 GCA_012797725.1 SAR324 cluster bacterium
AGATTAAAATTAAGAGGTGAGGGAGAGCCAGGAGCTCTTGGTGGCGCTCCAGGCGATCTTTATGTGCAAATCTCGATACGGCCGCATAAGATTTTTCAGCGTCAGGAAAGTGAGTTAATCTGCGAGATGCCAATTACCTATAGCACGGCAGTCCTTGGTGGTGAGATTATAGTTCCTTCTCTTGAGGGATCTGAAAAGTTGAAAATACCCCCAGGAACTGTATCAGGTAAGGTTTTTCGGATTCGCGGAAAAGGGGTTCACGTCCTTGGTTCAAACAGGAGAGGAGATTTACATGTCAAGGTTTTCATTAATGTACCCAAGAAAGTGTCTGATGATTATCGGATGGCTCTTCAAAAGTTGAGCGAGATTGAAGAAATTGAAGGAAATTCTTCTAAAAGTTTTTTGGACAAAGTGAAGGAAATGTTCTCCTAAATCGATTTAAGAATAAAAACACTGTCACTTAATATGAATAGATCGTCGAAGCAATTGTTCTTGGTTACAGGAGCCAATGGGTTTGTTGGTTCTAATCTTGTTGAGTATTTATACACACAAAATGTTAACGTTCGCGCAATGCTTCGAGATCCAAAGAAAGCTACGAAATTAAAGCATTTGGACATTGAAGTGATGATTGGGGACTTGATGGATAAAGAAAGTCTTCAACGATGCTGTGAGGGAGTCTATGGCATTTATCATATAGCAGCCCTTTTTAATCAAGCGGGGCTTCCGGAATCGAAATTTTTCGAGGTTAATGTCCAGGGCACAAAACGGCTTTTAGATGCTGCAATTGAAGCAGGAGTCAAGCGTTTTGTGCATTGCTCAACGAATGGAGTTCATGGAGATATAAAAGGTCCACCCGCAGATGAAAGCGCTCCATACTCCCCTTGTGATGAGTATCAAAGAAGTAAAGTGGAAGGGGAGAAGTTAGTTCTTGAATACTTTTCCAATAACAAAATTAACGGAGTGGTTATTAGGCCTGCGATGATTTATGGGCCAGGTGATACACGTTTGTTTAAGATATTTAGAATGATCCAGAAAAAGCGTTTCTTCTACGTAGGTAAAGGGGATGCTTGGTGCCATTTTATTGATGTTAGGGATTTGGTACGTTCATTTCACCTGGCGATGCAGAATGAAAATATTAAAAATGGCGTGTTTCTAATCGCCGGGGAAAGGCAAATACGCTTAAACGAAGTGGTGGATTTCATAGCTGATGAATTGAAAGTGAAAAGGCCATGGCTTCACATTCCACTTAAGCCAATGCAAGCCCTAGGTACTCTGTGTGAGTTGTTGTGTGCCCCCTTTGGTATTCAGCCTCCTCTTTATAAGAGAAGAGTGGATTTCTTCATTAAAAATCGCTCATTTAATACAACCAGGGCCAGGCAAGAACTAGGATTTGTTCCCCAAAGAAAACTGGAAGAAGAACTTCGGGACATAATTAACTGGTACCAGGAGAAAGGCTGGCTTGCTAGGAGTCCCGGGACACATTAAGCAAAAGGCGTGAATTCAAGGCCGGTCTTATTGCGTGTAAATCCCTCCGTTATGATTGCGTTGCAATCGAAGATTTTGGACTTTAATAGAGAGACTCTGGTGAAGAGCCCCATTTTATGGGGCTCTTGGGGAGTTCTTGACCGTGTCAGGATCGGAGCTATGATAATGCCGATGTGATGGTGGAAAATTGAGCTGAGACTCTCTGTCCCAGAGCTCTAATTGCCACTATACAAGCGACAGCAATTAGGGCAACTAATAAAGCGTACTCTACAAGACTTGCGCCTTTTTCAGCTTTTTTGAATGGATTTCTAACCACTTTTAAAATTGAATTTGTTTGTTGCATTTTCTTTCTCCAGCCGTTGATTTTAATATGTTTGTACAGATCTACCTTCTTTGATCTGCTTACCCTTACACATATAGTTGCATAAAATTCTCACAGAAGTGTCACAAAACAGTGATAAGTTGGTAAAATCTAGGCAGGAATTTGAAAGCTCACAACGGTTCCTTTCCCCAAGTCGCTTCCAAGCTTAATGCTTCCACCATGTGCATCAATAATTGCTTTTGCGATGCTTAATCCTAAACCAGTGCCCCCACTTTTCAAGGATCTATCCTTATTAACTCTGTAAAAGCGGTCAAAGACGAACGGTAAGTCTTCAGGTGGAATGCCTTCGCCCGTATCTTTGACACTAACTTGAATAGCATGGAAAGTTTTTCGAAAGTCAACGACAACTATCCCCCCTTTTGGAGTATAGCAAATGGCATTTTCTACTATGTTCGACAAAGCGCGCTCTATCATCAATGGATCGCCATAAGCAAGGGGGAGCTTTGGACCCGTCTGGATTGAGAAGGATATTTCCTTATTGCGGGCGCTAAGACCAAATTTGTTTTCAATGCTTGAGGCAAGGGTGGAAATAGAGAATCGTTCAAATTTAGGAGATATACTAGAAGAATCAAATTTAGCCAAATCCAGTAAATCGTTAACATATTCGTTAAGCTTCTTTGTATTTGAAAGAATGATCTGCAAGTAATCTGCCGCCTCTTCTTTAGGTATTGAATAGCCTTTCTGCAGCAGACGTTCTGCATATCCCTGTATAGAAGTTAAGGGGCTGCGAAAATCGTGAGAAATATCTGCGGTAATTTCCCGCAGAATTCTCTTTTGCTTTTCAACGGCGTTCATTTCGCCGGCCCATTTGGTGAAGGCATTTATCTCTCGTGTGAGTGAACTCAAAGGGCCCTGTATGACATTTAATTGACCTGGGAGTTCTTGTTTGTCCTTGGAGGCATGCAACGCCACCAAGAGCATTTTAATGGGCCTTCGTACGTAGGCTATATAATAAGTAACGCATATCAGCAAAGTGACAACAAAAGAAGCAACATAAGCCGTTATCAGTTCGCCAAGACTAATCATGCTTCAGCTCTCAAAATCTCAACTGCTCACTACCAAATGTCGTTAAATTTATAACCCACACCCCATTCTGTCAGAATGAACTTAGGTTTAGAAGCATCCTTTTCAATCTTACTTCTGAGACGGTTGATGTGAGAAGTGACAGTGTGTTCATAAGCTATGGAATCATAATTCCATATTAACCCAAGGAGCTGCTCTCTGGTGTATACACGTCCTGGACTTGAAGCTAAAAGTGTAAGAAGCTCGAATTCTTTTGCAGTTAAAGCAATCTCGCAACCATTAACAATGACTCTTCTCTTAGCAGTATTAATGTGAAGGGCTCCAAGTGTGATTTCTTCTTTAACACTTGCCTCTGGTAGAGCACCCCAATCGCTGATTCGACGGCATAATGCTTTAACACGAGCAACTAATTCGCGCACGCTGAAAGGCTTGCAAAGGTAATCGTCAGCACCTACTTCTAATCCTAGTATCTTGTCAATTTCCTCTGTGCGAGATGTCAGAATTAAGATGGGAATAAAAATCTTTTCAGCCCTAAGTCTTTTGCATATTTCAAGTCCGTCAAGCCCGGGAAGCATGATGTCGAGTATGATAAGAATGTAATTTCCCGATCTTCCTTTTTGATAACCATCGTTCCCATTACCCGCAATATCGACCAAGAATCCATGATCCTTCATTTGAAGCTGAATCAGCTTTGAAATGTTTGGATCATCTTCGATGATAAGAATATTTTGGTTCTTTTCAGTATGCATACGAGGTTCTTTCACGACTAGACTAATACAAATCTCTAAGGCTGTAAGCAGAAAAATTTCAAAATAAATTGCTGCTTGTATGAAAGGTGGTTTGATTGGAATATAGTTTGAAGACATATGGAGAATACTTTATGAAAATCCGGAAATTTATTTTGTTTCTTATTCCCTTAATTTGCGGGTGTGCAATGATGCAAATGAAAGTTCCTCAAGAGCTATTCGAGAAAACGTCCGTATACGAGGTTAATGGACGTAACGATCTTAGTTGGAGCGAAAAGTATAATTTTGGGCCATTTTCGGTTGAAGATTTCCATAGAAGTGGCACGGAGACGACAAGACTTGGGATTGATTCCTGGAATATTTCGGAGTCGACTTACAGTTTTGAATTTGTCTTAACTGGGCCTAAGGGAAGGTGGCAAGGGAAATGTAGTTTTGACATGAATCGTCAACATCTATCTTTTGATGATGTTTTTAAGGGATCCCTTTCGGTCGAGCTTGATGCAAGAACACTTTTTGTGTGCAAATTAGATGGGTCAGGAGAACAAGAAAAATGGATTCTCAAGATGAACCAGGAATCAGATTCTTCTGCATTACAGGGAATGCTTGTCGGAGAGGGCCGGTACATTAAAGTTCAGGGGACTTCGGAAATAGAGGGTAGTGCAATCCCGCTTTCGACAGCCTCTGGGTACTTTTTCATGGAGCAAGGAAAATTTCTTGGTGCAGTTGATGTAGTGAACAATGGCCGAGTCTTCCTTCCGCATGGTCTTGATGAAAATGTCCTAGCTGCTGCAAGTACTGCGTTGTTGTACTATAAAGCTAAGTATCCCCACTAATTTTGTATTGAAAAAGTATCAGCTTCTTGCATGGAAGCCTCATTTCCTTTCATGGCCTGAAGGAGTGCTTCTAATTTTTGTTTTTCCTCATCTTGTCCGTCCAGAACAGAGGTTCTGTTAAGCACTAGCAATTTCTCGGGCTGAAGGAAGGCAAGTCTGACAGAATTCCTTATTTCTTTTGGATAATCTTCAATGACTGACTGCATATTTGAACTGGGTTTGGATAGAGGAATTTGTTTGGAAGCAGATGCCTCGGATTCGCCATTAACAATTTCTTTTGGCATACTCATTTTTGGTTGAGACGGAAGAATAAAGAATGGCTCAGTGGATTCAGGAAAGAATGGAAAATAAAAATTCCATATAAATGCAACAAGAACAAGAAGCCATAAAGAAAGAAGCACCGAGCGAAAGGGAATAGAAGATGGCAATGTCAGCGCTGCTTTGGACCAGAGAATAATTTTATTTCTTTCCACTCTTGGTTCGGAATCTTTAACTTGAATATTATTTTCGCTTAAAGTATTTGGCTTTTTGTGTCCTAAATGGGCGAATGTCTGAGCTTGGGGGGCAACAACTGTAGCTGAAGATACCGATAAATCCAAACCCGCTTCTTTTCTAAGGCGTTCTAATAACTCAGCATCCATACCAGCATTACCTCCAAAGCCAATGGTTGGCTTGCGAGGTCCTTCCAGCTGGACACGGGAAATGTATTCATTTTCAATCCAACATGCAGGTCTGTATGATAGGTGTACCACCAACACAGTTGCATGGCCTTTGTCTACATGATCTACGAGAAGTTGGGCTAGTAGTTCTCTCCATTGCTCGGAAATAGCCGTGAATGGATCTTTCAATATTACAATGCGCTGAGGTTGGCGAGTGGCTGCCAAAATTCTGAGGGTTTGTGCTTCACCATCTGATAAGCTATTTACTGCATGATTGTCATATCCCCCCAGTCCAAATTTAAGAAGGCATGCGCTGACAATTTTCTCCTTCATTCCGGAATCCAGAAGAAACTGAAGCACAGTTCGGGAATCATCGGAGAAAGATTCATCGAATCCTATGAAAATATGGTCTTCTCGTCTAAAGGGCAGTTCATCAACTAGTATTGAAAAACGAGCGGTGGAAGTTCCCGCTATAGCTCGGCTATATAACTCAAGTTCTTGATCCGTGTAGGCTCGCAATACTGTTATTCGCCCTGGCAGGCAGCGAATTCTTCTTATGGTTTCGCCCTGAATTCCCAAACGTCGAATTTCTAGGCACTTTCCTTTCATAAAGGATGTCCAAGAGAACAAAATATTTGTTTTTTTTGAGCTTTTACTCTGGTGTTAAAGAGTTTTGCTTCCTCAGGACTGTTCATCGTCAGAAATCTCTTTTTGCTAAAGTGGAATAGAAGCGACCTTCAGCAAAGTCTGGTAATTGCCGATATTAGCATCAAGAGATTTCAATAAAATTGGGGAAAGAACAGCAGGTGGGGAATAGTACTTATTTCCAGAGAATTATTATTTTTTGTATTGCGTTTTTTTGTGTCGGAACAGCCTTGGCAGGTTTCCAGAAGCTGGGATCTCTCGTTTATTTTGCCAACCATCCTGGAAATGATGGAAATCAAGGATCTGCCATCTTGATTCTTGTGCCACCATCTCCTGATCCATCATTAGTATCTGGTATTTTTGTGGCAGCTAGCAACAAATATATGTCAGTACAAGAATTAGATTCGCTGGAGAAAGTGACTGGAGGGGTGGATGGATTTGAGAGTGCTTTTCTTGGTTACGACAAGAGTGAAAACACATTTAATCGCATGTTTCTACAGGATCGCGAATATGTATTACCCTCGAATTTTGTGGTTAAAATTGCTTCCTTAGAGGTTACGAAGAATTCAACAAGTCAGGCTCTTCCATATATAAGTTTCACAGTTTGGAATAAGACGATCTCTTTCTTGGGATTCCAGATGGTTGCGAATGAGGATGGTGAAAGGGCGGCAGATGTATTAAAAGCTTATCAAATTGCCCCAGGACTTAAGCCTTATAAAGTGATTGGCTCTTCGTTAAAGCTAGAAGATAATGTTGTCACCGAGATGCGCTTTCCCATTGAAGATGCAGAACAAAATCGATGTGTCAGGCAAGGGGTGAAATTTATAAGGCAAGAGCTTTTGAATGAAGCTATTTCACGCGCAAGAACAAATTCGATAAATTGGGATTCACTAAAGACTGAAAATCCTGCCGATTTCTTGCAGCTTAGGGTTGGCAAGGAAATTCTTGCTTTAGGGCTAAATGGAATTCCAGTTTCAATTCAGGAAGATCCTCGTCTTGCATATAGCAATGAAATTTTCTGTACTGTTAGGCCACTGGATCTAAGAGACTAAATATCCAACAAGAATTTCGAATATATTCGAGGTGTTAGCCTTGGACAATAAAGCACTATTTTGAAGTCCTTGCTAAAAACTGACCTTTTTATGAAGCATTCTCTTAAAATTGGCGGATTATAAGTTAAGTTCTTTGAGGTTTTTAAGTAGTATGTACCGCAATTCCACCAACTTCCTAAATATCCTGCTTGTTTTTCTTCTTCTTGGTGCTGTCCCGTGTTTTGCACAGGACGACTGCCAATTATTAATAAAGGAAATTGAACCAGGTGTGAACGAAATCAATTTGGGTAATGTGTTTGCAAAAATTGAATCAAGAAATAACATCGTCAAAATGAAGATTCCTGAAGCATTCGACACTCATAGCTGGACTTGGGCAAGTACGGAGAAGGGATTAGCTAGGATTGAAGGTGTGATAGAAAGAAACGGGAAACAGGGAATTCTTTCTCAACTGATAGCGGTTAAAAATGTTGCAAATGAACTAAATTGGGCAGTATTCAAGAGTGATAGTCCCTTCTCAAAGTTCAACCATGGTAAGGCCTATATAGTGATTAATGGAAGCACTTATTGTGTGCAAACAAGCCTTGAGAACTGGAAAATCTCGATACAATCTGTATTTGGGCAATCTTTTCATGAGAGTGCCACAGTCCACGCAGTCAGTTCTTCTGATGCATATTCTAAACTTGGATTGAGCTAACTAAGTACTTAGCCTTCCAGCCCAAAGTATCATTGAAAGCATGTTCTTTGTGGTTTATAAACAACTAGAACCGTTGAACACGACTTCTTCTTATCTCAAAATGGGAAACATCTTAAATGCAAAAGACCAATTTCTTTCGTTTCTTGCTATGTAGTTTAGCTTCAATTCTCATGTTATCAAGCTGTGCTACTTCGTCCAAACGAGCTATCTTGTCTGGTGCTGAGATCTCTCAGGAACGCCCAAGAAAAATGTCAGTAGATATAAAAAACGAGAAAGATCCATGGCAAATCTGGACCTATCGCCTTTTGTTAGGGAATCAGCCTACGAAAGATAATGGCTTGATTCAGGCGGATTCATTGCATGAGAAAGGGGATCTTAAGAACGCGCTGAAGTCTTATGAGAATCTTTTCAAAAGGAAACTAAGTCCTCTTGAACGAGCAAGTATAGGGGTGCGCATAGCTAGTACGCACCTTTCATTACAAAACTCAAAATCAGCGTTATCGACCATTGGTACAATCTATAAAAACACTCCTAATGGCATTGACGACGTGCATCCTGAGGCGGCTTTAATTCTTGGTTACGCTTATGCGGCGCAAGGTGATTTGGATCAAAGTCTGCGTTGGTTTGTGCAATTTGAGAAGCTAGGCTCTGTTGGAAGTCAAAATACAAGCCTCGCAAATCAGGGCATTCGTTTTGTTCTTCGAAATGCTTCCAACTCTTCCATTGATAATCTTCCAACAGCATGGTCAAAGCAACCATTGGTAAGTCTTTGGTTGGGTGAAGAGCGAAAGTTGAGAGCAAAGGGAATTGAGCCTGGTGAGGCAGTAGATGTAGAAGCTGGCTCTATTAATGCAGAATCTTCACTTGCTCAACAATCATTGGTTAGAGCCAAAGTGAAGATCGGAGTTATACTTCCACTTTCTGGGGAGCACGCAGTGCTTGGAAACAGCGTGAAGGAAGGCATTGAACTAGCTGTTTCTGCGAATAATCCAGACAATTTGATAGAACTTGTGATGCGTGACGTTGGCTCTGATGCCTCCATAATAGAGGAAAATATCAATAGTCTGGCGTTAAATGAACATGTGCATTTTTTGATTGGACCTCTCCTTAGTAGTCAAGCAGCGGTAGCCTCTACTGCTGCAAGGCTTCGAGAGCTTCCTATCATTACTTTTTCAAAGAGTGATTCGTTTTCCCCAGGGGGTGGAGTTTATAGGCTTGGAATTACGAGTAGTATCCAGGTTGCGTCATTATTGGAT
>JAAZON010000297.1 GCA_012797725.1 SAR324 cluster bacterium
TCGAAATCTGTATTTGTTCTTGTATTCCAAAATTACTGCTCGCGGGCAAAATGTTGTCTAGAAGCAAAGCAATTGCTTTTTCCTTAATAGGAACTCCCCTAACCATCGTTAAGAGAGTCGAAATCCAACCTTCATGGGTGCGCTTTTTTCCAATATATTTACCTTTAACATTCGGGCTAAGAATTACCTCAAAGACCCCGGCTTTAATACTTGCTTCTTTAATGATCGGATTGATCAGATACATGTCCAAGGCCACCCTGTGAAATGCCATTGGATGCTTGCAGTCAGGACTGTTCAGTTCTTGTTTTAAGAAAGTGAGAAAATACCTGATTGAATCCAAGGTGAAAATAGAGTATCCCATTAGAATAGTGAGAATTTGTTGAGCATGCTCATCTGACTCAGCTGTTTGAACTTTATTTTCCAGATATCTTGATATTTCTTTGCTGCAGAGGGCTTTGCCATCAATATAGCGGAAAATATAACCTATTCGCTCAAGAAAAAATTTATTCTTAAATTCTTGTACTTGTTCCATTAAAGAATCGAATAATTCCAAACGAACATCCGCATCTTGCATTGCGATTATTGCGTATACTTTCGATATAGCGTTCAAACGTCCTTTTAATTTACTTAGGTGGAGAACATATCGAGATGCTTTATTCAGAGCCCCCAGAACCTCACTCAAGAAAATGGAATTTGATTGTGCTATACTGGCCAAAGTGAGTGCGTAAACGTCAACCAACTCACGAGGGGTCTCTCCAGCGGGCAAAGGGAGAGGATCGTTGATGCAATCTGCTAGAATAGTTTGTATAGATCCACTTTTCTTCTCTAAATGTTCAAGGAGAGTGCTATTGCATAATTTAGAAGTTAGTGCTGATATCACGCCACGCCTTGATAGAATCTCGTTATCACCTTTGTCCAGTAAATTGCTCAAACGAAGCAAGATCGCCCATCGATGATCCTTATCACCTTCACGCAGATTCTGAATTATGCCTTTATCGATTACAACAGACTGTGCAGGAGTAATATTTCTTATCAAAAGCAAGGCGCTTGCAATGTTCAACATTCTTGCCGGAGTTGCAGAGCCATATTCCTCTAGAAGGCGGTCGACAATCACACGCTCATCATTGCCAAGCTGTCTTGTCTTCTCAATTAGGTGCTCAATCTTTTTACGCGAGTTTCTGTTCCATCGTTCTCCCAGACTAAATACTAGTCTTTCAGTCTCATCCATGAGAAATGACTGCTCTTCGAGGGGGCTCATCTGTACATGGTTAGGTCTTTCCGAATCTTCAAATAACAGCGGAAACGGCATTAATTAACTCCTAATACAATATTGATAGAATAGCAGGGTTTTTAAGCGTAAGAAACTTAATATCTCAATAATTAGAACTAGCTATGAAAAATTTGATTAGCTCTATTACTGAGATAAAATATTTAAGTTTTCAGATACTGATAGGATACGCCAAGGATAGACAATCATTCTCCTTGGAATGACGGTGTTCTTGCTATCATGTCTATCCATGTCGACGAGTGTTTAATGCGAATACTTCTTTAGTTTATCTTTTTATTGAAAATTGTTATGCCTAGCACGAAGACTGACCCAACCTTGAGCATGCCTAGTGGAATGCCTATCGATCTCTTGGCAGCCGGAATTAGTCGCATCAGTCCTGATTTCGAATTAGATTGGAAAGAATATTTTTTGCCAAATCCAGGAGAGGACTTTTATCCAAGAACGGTACGAAAAATTGTCCCTACCTGCGGATTGGCAGGTGCTCACACCTATGACTTTCATGCAACTTTAAAGACGCTGGATAAAGAGTTGCAGCTCAATCTTGATGAAACCGATAGTTTTGTCTTAAGTCAGATGCTAACAGAGCTTTCTACCGCAACTCGCTTTCGTCAGGATCTTCATATGGACAAGGCCTATGGAGAGAATTCAGCCGTACATTCCTCGCATTGTCTCATATTGATGACAGAGATGTTTCGTCGTGCAGGCCTTCTGAGTCCAGAGAGTCAAACAGAGCAGATTTCAAGATTGAGGGTAATATGCACCCTGGGCTGCCTAGTTCATGATATGGGGGAGATATTGGGGGAAATCAGTTCGCTAGCCCAGAGGACAAATTATAATATTGCTGAGGATGTCGGAAATAGAATCGAACGCAGAATATTTGAACATGCTCTTAGACTTGCGTACTACTCAGACCAAAAGAATGATCCAACAATATTCTCGTCAAGCATCCAGGAACTTAGGCATAGGTTCAGCATTGCCAGGAGCGAGATGCGAGGTCTTGATGATTTTCAACAAATTCTGAGGAAATATTCCGTAGATCTTTCTGCTCCCTATGAAGGGAGAGTGAGATTCTTTCTGCGCATTTTTGATATTGTTGAAGGAGTAAGGAGTGAAAATGACAACAAGGAAGAACTCTTTTGTGGTTATGCAGTAAAATTGGTTGAACATATCCAAGGAACTCGTCACTTGAATCGTTTTGCAGATCACAGGGTATTAGAATCGCAAAGCAAAAGAATACCGAAGTGGAGCAGGAGCCGAGTACGATCCTTTGATGGTCCGATTCTTCCAACACTTGAATTTCAGAATGAAAATACTTCCAGGTCTTCCTCAAATACGACACTGAGGCTCACACTCCCCACTTCTCTTGTAACTAGTCTAAGAATAGTGAAAGGGCTCAAATATAATGAAGAAGGTCTTGGTGAGTTGTTCAGGTGTTTTGGAGATAATGAGGATCTTTTAGCTCTTGCAAAAACTATTCGAAACACATGCTATCAAAGCACTATAGAATGGTTGTCATGCGGCAATGTTGTGATTGATCGAGAAGCTACTACGATTGATCCTGAGTTGAAAAGATTGCAAGAAGAGCTTTGGTTTGGGCATCTTCAGCAAAATGGACAAAGAATGCCACTGGGAGGACGAGAAATACCGAAGATTCTTGGAAGAATTGAGGGGCTCCTTCTTCGAGAACAAAGGAAGAACATAAAAAGACATAAGATCCTAAGATCTCGCTTGTGTCACCTAAGAAGAGGAGATAAAGATGATGCCGTTTTATTAGGACGAGCGCGGCACAAGTTGCTGCCGGTAGAAACGAGTGCACGTCTGATGAGCCTTTATCAAACTGCATTAAATCGGGACTACATTCCAAAGCCTGGGGAAGTCCTTGGGCTTTGCAGAACACTTCCAAGAGAGCTCTGTAACTTTGATCTATTTGATTGGAGCCAAGCACCGCGTTGGCAGGATAGTTAGAGAACAACCAAGGAAAGATCCAGATCGTTATAGAATCGCTAGTCTCTCATGAAGTTGCTTGAATAGACCGAATCGGAGCGACTCTAGGCCTAAAGAGAGATGTGATATCTGGGAATTCATTTTGGAAGGTGCCAGGTTTTTTTGATCGAAATTAATATCTTCAAGGGTATTCCCATCGAATGAGTTTAAAATCATCAAGCAGAGAACTCTTGCAATCGTTCAATTTCTTGGCTATTGCTTTACTTGGGATCAATTTGTTTTATTATTTTAACTGCTCTTTTCGATACTCACAATATTTCGAGCGGTACTGACATATGCATATTTCTCTAGATTGATTGAGATCTCAGATTTCTTTTGGCTTTTTGTTATTTGCCTAAGAATGGGCATGATTTTATTAAGCTACATATTTGCATCTTGCCTGCAGGGCTTTTGTTATTTATTGGTGAAGCCCAAAAGAGTTTTCTCAGACTTCCTTTTTTGCTCTTCTTTTCGATATTCATGAGTCTTCTTGTCTGCATGGAGGTTATTACTTTTCCCTTTGTTGACGAGTTCGACCTGCGGCCAGATCAAAAATTCCTTGAATACCTTAAACATTGGTATGAAGTGAGCACGACATTAATTGCTATGTACTTCTTAGAACTTTGTATAGGAGCACTTCTTCTTCTATTCACGATGCGATTATTTTAGGAATCAATTAGCGTCGCTTTTCAGAACGCATTCCCTTGGGTTGGAAGTTGCGATTAATTATCGCCCCCTTTGCTCTTTTGGCTTTGTTTTTAGGAGCTAGATCTTCGATAGGTCATAGACCAGCCAATTTAAGTACTGCTTGTTTCTCTGGTAATCATCTAGCAAATGAGTTTGCGTTAAACTCGACCTATACTGTAACATATGCCGCACAGAGCTGTATGAAGAACCTAAGACAAACTCATTTAGATGCGACCAAATATGCCGATTACGCTATTGGCTTGCTCTTTGACTTGGCTAATAAAGAAAAGTATTTCCAGAATACAATATTTTTAGTTGTAGCCGATCATAACTCGCATGTTTATGGCAATGAACATGTGCCAATTGATGAATTCCATATCCCAGGATTGCTGGTCGGGCGTAACGTTTCTCAAATGGAAGCAAAGACTCAGGCGAGCTAAATAGATCTTCTTACAAGTCTTCATTTTGTTGGCTTCGAAACGATTCAACCGATGATTGGGCGGAATCTTAGAACTCTCCCGGCCAATCATTCCGGACGCTCTTTCATGCAGTGTGCCTCAAACAAAGCCTATAGAGTTGAAGATGATGTTATAATTCAGCGTCCTTCTGTCCCTCTCTTACCATTCCTCTTTAAAGAGGAGCAACTAGAGGCTATATCTCTTGATCAGGAGAAAGTTTGCTATGTACTAGCTTATTCCCACCTTCCATAGGCTCATGCTTCGGTTTTCAAAGCATTTGAATTTTTGATCTCAGATGTGTAAATCTCTTCCGTGCTATAGCCCGTTTGCAAGCCAGAGCAAATGCCTGCCTTTGCCCAACTATTACTAAGAGCTGTTTTGCTCGGGTGATGCCTGTATATATCAACTGTCTCTCTAAGAGCTTGTGATGAGATCTATCTAGTGCCAGTACTACGCAGGGAATTTCTGAACCTTGAGCCCTATGAACTGAAATGGCATATGCAAGTGATAACTGGGACAGATCCGCTTTTTCATATTTAACAAGCCTCCCATCCCAAAGTTCCACAACAAGACTCTGCTCTCGAACATTCACACTTTCAACAAAACCCACATCACCGTTAAAAACGCCAAAATTGTCTATGAGATAGTTGTTTACACGCTGGCAGACCCGATCGCCAACACGAAATGTCGCATGTTCCAACTTTAGTTCCAAGTCCGGATTCTTCGAGTTTAGTGGATTTATGGCTTCTTGAAGTTGTTGGTTTAAAGCAATTGTCCCTAAGGGCCCCCGATTTGATGGTGTAAGCACTGTGATGTCGTTAAACTTCAAATTAAATTTTTTCAGCAGTTGGTCTGAAACAAGTTTCTCAATCGTTTTAGCTGCCTCTTTTGGGTGATTCCTGGGAAGAAAATAGGCATCAACCTTGGTCTCTCCATCTGGTTCTGGAATATCTGGTACAATCCCAGCATTAACCATATGGGCGATAGAATTGATCGTTGACTGCTCACTTCTTCTGAAGAGATGCGATAGTTCAATTGTTTGCACCGTTGGAACTGACAATATGTCGCTGAAAACTCGCCCTGGACCCACGGATGGCAGTTGATCCTTGTCTCCTACCAGCAAAAGTGTGGCATTCGAGGGAATTGCAGAGAAAAGATCTTTTGCAAGCAAGATATCGATCATTGAAGCCTCATCAATAATTACGATATCTCCAAAAAGAGGATCATTAATGCCATGAACGAACCCTCCGGTGCTTGGATTATATTGAAGCAGTCGATGAATTGTTTGTGCAGGCATATTACAACTTTGAGACATTCTTTGTGCGGCTCTTCCAGTGGGAGCCGCTAAAAGCACCTTCTTTCCGGCAAATTCGAAGAGAAAAGAAATTGCTCTAATTATTGTCGTTTTCCCGCAACCCGGGCCCCCAGTTATTACTAGTAGCTTTTGTCGGGTGCTTGCTTCAACGGCCTTTCTTTGCTCAATAGAAAACTCAATACCGAGTTCTGCCTCGGTGTGTTTGAGAGCACGTTTGATCTTTTCATCTAAGAAAAGATTTTCTTGCGTCTGGGAAGCTCGTTGAGCTATAAATCTTGCAACGAAATCTTCTGCCTGAGCTAGATAGCGAAGGAATATGTTCTCGTCTTCTTGAACTACATAGTTATCCTCAATTAATTCTTGGAGTTTAGTCTGGAGATCTTCGGCAGTCTCAAGGCCTAAGAGCCTTATGGCATTTTGGTACAGCAAATCTTGGGGAAGGAAGCAGTGTCCATCCTCCGTTGCTTTTTCCAGGGCATAATAAAGGCCTGCTTTTAGGCGTTGCGGAGCATCTGGTTTCAATCCCATATTCATTGCAATGGAATCCGCAGTTGCAAAGCCAATGCCCTTCATTTGTCGTGCAAGCAGATAAGGGTCTTTATTAAGGATTTGAAGAGTTCCCTCCCTGTATTGTTCAAATATTCTTTGCGCAAGCCCTGGGGAGATATTTCGTTCCACTAAGTATCTTACTATTTCTCTTTCTTCATTCCTTTCAGAGAATGCCTCATGAATAAGGCTAGCTTTGTATCTTCCCACTCCTGGGATTTTTGCCAAGGCTTTGGGATTATTGTGTATGACTTCGAGCACGTTTTCTCCAAGAGCATTAACCAATGCTTCTGCTGTTTTTTTTCCGATTCCTTTTATTAGGCCACTTGATAAGTATTTTTTTATGTTATGAGGCGTAGACGGTAATTCTTCTTCGATTAATGATGCTCGCAATTGGCGGCCAAATTTTGGATGATTTGCGAATTCTCCTTGCGCAATAATATGAGTCCCTGCGTGCATTTCCTGGCAGTGGCCAGTAACCGTCAAAAGATCGCGGTCATTATTTAGCAATACTTTTAGTACAGAGTACCCATTCGAATGATTACGGAATGTGACTCTCTTTAGAATCCCCCGGATAACGATTTCATTCTTTGAGTCATTCATTCTTGGGCTTATATAGACGGATTCTCAAATTTAATCCGATTGATTTTTAACAACTTTCAGCATAACTTTATTATTAATGAAGGTTCGCTCCCAGATGGCATCAATAGGGGCGAACAGTGAACAAAGGTTATCACTAAATTACCCTTTGATACAATTTTCCTATTTTTTTAGAAATTTGTTGCTTTTAAATAATATTATGGAATGTAAGTGCAATGATAGACTTAAATGATCTTCGTCAAAGACCCGATGCTTATGCAGAAGCAGCTAGAAGAAAGAGATTTTCTATTGATATTAATGCCTTTGTTGAGCTTGACAAAGAATACCGTCAACTCAAAGTTGTGGTTGACGAGCTACGTTCGAAGCAGAATGCCTTTAACAAAGAGCTTCCCAAACTAGGTGGTGAAGAAAAACAGAAACGTATAGTGGAAATGAAGGAGCTTGCAATTCAGCTTAAAGAGAACGAAAAAAATCTTTCGGAGCTTGAAGAAAAATGGAGCAGAGAGCAACTTCTAATACCGTCCATTCCGCTTGCCTCAGTACCTGACGGGAAGGACGATTCTGAAAATGTCGAAAAACGGAGGTGGGGCGAGATCCCTAAATTCTCATTCACACTTAAAGATCATGTTCAACTTGGATCGGAACTTGACATTATTGATATTGAACGTGGAGTAAAGATAGGAGGCTCACGCTGCTACTTCCTCAAAGGGGATGGAGTGAGGCTTCAGCATGCCATTTTGCAGCTAGCTATGGATAGGCTTCATTCAAAAGGCTACACCTTGATGGATCCTCCGCATATAGTGAAGTACGATGCTATGGCAGGAACTGGGTATTTCCCTGGAGGAGAAGAACAAGCTTATAGTCTGGATGAAAGGGATAAAGGTTTTTATCTAATAGGGACTTCTGAGGTATCGGTAGCATCCTATCATAAGGATGAGATACTCCAGCTCTCAGACCTTCCTAAGCGCTATGCTGGCTATTCCCCATGCTATAGAAGGGAAGCTGGAACCTATGGGAAAGATACCCACGGTCTATATCGAATACATCAGTTTTATAAAGTGGAACAAGTCATAATATGTCGTGCAGATCCTGAAGAAAGCATGCGTTTTCATCAGGAGATTTTGGGAAATGCTGAAGAGTTGCTTCAGTTAATGAAAATTCCTTATCGAGTAGTGGATGTTTGCAGCGGAGATATGGGTATAGGTCAGGTGTATAAGAACGATATAGAAGCATGGATGCCCTCTAGAAACAATTATGGAGAAACTCATAGCTGTTCGTCACTTTACGACTTTCAATCTCGCCGTTTGGGTCTAAGATATAAAGATGAGAATGGAAAAAGTACCTATTGCTATACGTTGAATAATACGTGCATCGCATCCCCAAGAGTTCTAATTCCATTGCTTGAGATCTATCAAAATGAAGATGGGACAGTAACCATCCCAGAGGTCTTAAGGCCATATATGGGTGGCCAAGAACGTATCGTTAAAGGATGAAGAACCTTCGAAGCTCTATTGATACGGGCATGTTGCTTCGATATGTGCTGGTTGGGCTTTGGGCTCTTCTCACAATAGCTCTAAGTGGTTGGTGGGCCTATTTTGCTGCTTGCCAAGCAGAAGCTCTAGCAAAGCTAGATAACGAATATGCGAAAATGCTTGCACGTCACCAGAATATGCTTCTATGGGAAGGAGTTACCCTCTTCCTTTGTCTTATTGGAGGCAGCTTCGCTCTAGCCTGGGCGATGTACAAAGAACGAAGAGAAATAAGAAGGACAAAGAGGTTCTTTGCTGCTTTTACTCATGAGTTAAAGACCCCATTGGCCGCGCTTCGTCTTCAAGCGGAGATTCTTAAAGAGAGAATTAATGACTCGTTTCTTCAAGAGAAGCTTGTTAGGTTATTATCTGATCTTGAACGTCTTTATTTGCGACTTGAGAATTCTTTGTTTTTGTCTGCTGCGAATAATTTGACACTGGTATCAGAGGAATTAAACCTCGAAGAACTAATCTTATCGCTTCAAGATGTTTGGGCCTCAGTTAAAATCAAACTTTCAAGGTGTTCTAAGCTTTATGCGGATAGGAAGGCACTTGAGGTCATTATTGGCAACCTTATAGAGAATTCCATCACCCATGGCAAAGCATCATCTCTCTTCATTGATGTGGAAGAGAAGGACTCTGGAATGGTCGAGCTAAGCTTTAAGGATAATGGAAAGGGATTTGATGGCGATCCGAAGAGACTTGCTGAGTTGTTCTTTCGCCAGAACTCAAGCAGTGGTTCAGGGGTGGGCCTATATGTTGTTAAGTTATTAGTGCAAAGAATGAAGGGGACAATTTCTTTCCTTGAGAAAGAAAAGGGGTTCGAGGTAAAGCTCCAATTACCAGGAAGACTTTTATGACAAGACTCCTTTTGGTTGAAGATGATAGCTCTTTAGGCCAGACTTTGTCGGAGAGGCTGACAGAGGAGGGCTACACTGTTGTTTGGGCGCACAGCTGCGAGGGAGCGATACAAAAGTTTCTTGAAAATTCGATTGACCTGGTTTTGCTTGACATAGGACTTCCTGATGGAAGTGGATTTTCGGTGGCTCGTGCCGTTCGTGAGAAGAATTCCACTCCTTTAATTTTTCTTACAGCTATGAATTCTGCTGAATTCAGGCTTGAGGGATTTGAAATTGGAGCTGACGATTATATTCCAAAACCGTTTCATCTTCGTGAACTATTGCTCAGAGTTTCAAGAGTCTTGGAAGCTAAGGGGATTAGAAAAACCATTGAGGCTGGTAAAATCTCAATAGATCCTGATAGTTTTTCTATTATTTTACCCAATGGTGAACTTTCGCAGCCAGCCGTTCGTGATTTTGAGCTTTTGAAGCTACTCATAATGTCAGCTCCCAGAGTTTTAAGTAGAGAAGAATTGCATCAGAAGCTCTGGCCTGAAGACTCTGAGAGCAGCACTTTTAGAAGTATTGACAATGCGGTTCTAAGACTGCGTACTATCTTCCGTAAGATTTCTGATGAGGAATATATTCGATCTGTGAGGGGTGTTGGCTATCAATGGGTTGGTGAGAAAACTTGAAAATCATGGCCTAGATGTACTGAACGGACACAAAAATAGGGTATTAATAAGCTGATTTGCTGTTAATTTCTCAACAATGTACTCTATAATAAAAATATATATAGATAAGGTCTGAATGGAACGAGTGCTTGATAAGAATTCTTTAGATATTCTCTTTCGAGAAGCTCGGACTTATAGTCGATTTCTCGACAAGGAAGTGACAAATGAACAACTGCAGGCAATGTATGAGCTTATGAAAATGGGACCTACTGGCGCAAACACCTGCCCAGCTCGGATAATTTTTCTAAGGTCAACAAAAGCCAAGGAAAGACTTAAACCTGCACTTGCACCAGGAAATGTTGATAAGACCATGAAGGCTCCAGTCACTGCTATTGTTGGAGGCGATCTTGAGTTTTATGAGAAACTTCCCTTGCTTTTTCCACATACAGATGCACGTTCTTGGTTTGTTGGAAATGATACTTTGATAAACCGAACAGCCTTCCAGAATAGTACGTTACAGGGGGCCTACTTGATAATGGCTGCACGTGCAGTAGGACTGGATTGTGGACCGATGTCTGGCTTTGACAATGAGATGGTAGATAGAGAATTTTTCCCTGATGGAAAGATAAAGAGTAATCTCTTATGTAACCTTGGGGTGGGAGATCCTTCATCGCTACACCCAAGGAACCCACGCCTAGCATTTGAAGAGGTTTGTTCAATTATTTAGATTATAAGAGCTAGCGGTAAAATTCTGACTCTTTTTTAATTTCAGTTAGCGGAATCAGAAGAGCTGTTTTCGGAAGTAGTAAGGCAGAAAAGCAGACTCAGACTGCCGAAAGCAGTTAAGCAGATTGCAGAGAGCCGAAATAAAATACCCTTAGGTGCTCCGATGACGAACTCAGGAAAAACCATCTGTTCATCACCCTGCAACGAAGAGCAACTCAGTCCAAGACCTTAATCTTTCCACTCTTGTATTCACGTGGAATTAGGGGAACAGGATATGCTTTCCCCTGATGGTACTAAGTTTTCCCATAATTCCTTCATAGTTCCTAAGATCCTTCAGCTGCTTGATAAGCGAAGCGGCGTGATTTGAGTTGAAGGTGAGCAAGAGATGACCGATTTCACACCCGAGGCCTGCATATGCGTTTAGCTAACACCCAAAGCGTCCTTGAAAACGGCCTTCGAACTCATTCGATCTGAAATATAAAATTCTGGTGATATGAATAGTACTCCATTAAGAACGTCTTTATTTCCTTGGTGTATATTTGGAGCAGGCAGAGACCAATTTCCTCCCATTTTTGTTTTGATTCCAAGAGCTTTTGCCTGCCTTAGGACGTTAATATACTTATGATCATAAGCTGCCAAATGAATGAATTCTGCTCCCAAATTTCTCAATCGTAAAAGTTGTGTAGGGAAATCGCTCTCGTCCGAAAGAGAGCCCTCGCTCTGCTGCCAGGAATAGACCAGTGTAAACAAAAATGGTATCTTCTTTGATTTTGCAATTGGAATTATTGCAGTCGCAGCATTTCTGTGGGAAACACAAGAATGAAAAAATATATCTTGAAGAGCCGACGAAGCATTTTTAATAGCATTTCATAAGGCTGAAATCCCTCTGCGTAATTACATCATTTTCACACATAAACCGAAATCAAGTGAATTAAGTATATGAATTGTATGGTTAATCCTAGACCTATCAATTACTTAAGTTATTTTCAATTTTCTGCCGACTATAGAATGGACTAGGCATACAGCCTTGGGACTAAAACTCCTGGAGCCTGAATGTTTAGGTCTTAACGCAGAAAGAGTAGCAGGCCCATGTCTAAAGTGCAAAATGGCGTAAGCCTAGAATATGCCCTTAGAGAAATTCTAAACGCTGCTGGAATTAATAACTTAAAAGCAGTGCTAAGCCAGACTGCATCTGCTGCAAGAGAAGCTCCAGAAACCTCGAGAGATCCAAAACTGCAAGACCTAAAAATCCTGCTTCGGGCGATAGAGTGTAATAGAGAAATTATAAAATCATTAAAAGGCATGCTTGCTCAAAATGATAGTCAAAAAGCTGCTCTACTTGAGTTGATGAAGGTTATTGAAGATAAAATTCCAGAGTCGTTGCAGAAAAATAGCGTGCCTGTTTTTACCGAGAAGGTGCTTCAGTCACCCCAGAAATTAGCAGAGATTCTCTCTGATTCAAACACATTGAAATACAAAATGCTTCTTCAGCTACTTGAAGGGTTTCAGACTGATATCCAAAGTGGCGCCTCGACTTCGGCTTCTGAGAAATCTTTGGCACATATTCAAAGTAAAATTGTAAACTTAGTCGAGATTCACAGAGAAAAAGATGATCAGCCTGGCAGGATTGAGAACCCCTTACGAAAACTAGTTGAAATTCTTAGCTCAATGCCACAAGCCTCTAGGGAACTCCTTGCAAAAGGGGAAAAGCTCCTTGAAACCATGCTTCGTGCTCATTTGGATTCTATTAAACTAATTGAGAAGGATATACAAGATGCCATCGAACCTGCATTTGCAAACAATCCCATAGAGACATTGGTGGCAACCTTGGTTCGAACCGAAAAAATAATCAAAGAAGCAAAGACCGATATTGAGCAAAAATTTCTTGACTTTGTTTTAACACTTCGAAAAAACCTGGAGAATTGTTCTGATAAAGATCCTGCAAAACTGCAAAATGTGTCTGATGTATTAAAGAGGAGTTTGGAGACTCTCGAAAGAGATATTAAACCAATGATCTTTGCGTCACATGAAAAAAGTGAAGAACGAGTGAATGAAACTGTTCCTAGAAAAGTCATGTCTTTGCTTCGCTCCATTGAGATCCAGTTGAGAACACTTAGCATAATGCCCGATGACGTGTTACGTAATTTTGTTCTTGAGTTAAGAACTGAGCAGCAAGGGGCAGGGCAACAGATAATCAAGCACATGGAAGCTTTATGCAAAGAGCTTCGATCCATAGAAGTGCATGTTGCCAATGCGGTTAAGGACGGATTCAGAAAAGAGATTGAGAAGTTAGAGGCGAGCTTAGGCAAATTGATGAGAGTCGACATTGAGCCTCAGCAATTTCGACATACCTTGAATGAAATACAGACACAATTAAAAGAAGTTCCGGAATTCTTTCAGAAGGTGGTCTTGATGGAGAGACAGAGCGCAATTGTCCTACCATTACCATTTCTTAAGGCTCTTAGCAGTATTGAAAACTCACTCAAACTTTTGCTTCAGCAGATGAGCCAAGCAATTCAGCAAACTTTACAGGAATTCTCTCAAAACCCCTTATTCAAGCAATTGCTGGAAGAGCTGACCCGTATATTAAAATTTGAGCTCCCTGAAAACGATTCTCCTATGATGCAAGGGGTAAAGAGAATTATAAGAGATATAGGGGAGAAACTTGAGTTACATGTACAAAAAGGAAGTCCTCCAACTGTGCTAAAGGAGATTTTGCAAGATGCTTTGAAACAAGTTGAAAGGAGTCTGTATTTTCAAAAAGCCTCTAAAGGGGACTTCGTTCAAGAGGATTTAAAATTTGGAACAGGGAGGCTAAGTGGCAATACGGAAATCGGAGATCTTGAAATATTGCTCTTTCCTGGAATAAACATCCTGCCAAAGGTGAATCGGGAAAACTCTGTAGAAATGAATCGGCTGCTGCTTTTCGAAAATTTACGTCGGCTAGAGAAGCAAATTCGAGAGACTATAAAACTTTTGGAACAATTTAGAGAGGGAGTTCCTAAAATTTTTGAAACTAGCAGCCAGCCACAGATGCCATCGCCACTTCAGA
>JAAZON010000298.1 GCA_012797725.1 SAR324 cluster bacterium
CAAGTCGGTCCTGATGCAATTTTCCTGGATGAAGAATGCATCTAGACGAGCTATCTTAAAGAATAGAGCCTGAGAGGTTTCTGAGCCAAGTGATGTTTGGGTAAAAAAGAATTTATCGAGTGACGTAGCACATTCACTATTTACATTTCTGCCGATTTTGGTGGGAAAGGAGCTTTGCCCGTGGAGACATCTAATAGATTGGGTCTTGAAAAAAGTCCCTACCTCCTGCAACACAAGGACAATCCTGTTCATTGGATGCCCTGGGGGGAAGAAGCTTTCCTTCGAGCGGCGGAAGAGGATAAGCCAGTTTTCCTCTCCATAGGATACTCCACTTGTTATTGGTGTCATGTAATGGATAAGGATTCCTTTGAGCAAGAGGACGTTGCCGGTATTTTGAACGAACATTTCATTCCAGTAAAAGTTGACAGAGAAGAGCGGGCTGATGTTGATAAGATTTATATGGACGCCGTAGTTTCGTTGAGTGGGCGAGGGGGCTGGCCTTTGACGGTTTTCTTAACGCCGGACAAAAATGCCTTTTGGGGTGGAACTTTCTTTTTCAAAGATCAGTTCAAGAGCATACTCATTCAAATTCATCGTGCATGGGAGTTGGAACGAGAACGTATTGTATCTTCTGCAATAACTTTAAGAGAGTTCTTGTTGGAGGGAAGAGAGCCTGAAGCTGATACGGGGGAAAAGGCTTATTATATCAACAGAGCTTTTGCTGAGTTAGTGAAGAATTTTGACGGTATCTATGGTGGTTTTAGGGGCGCGCCAAAGTTTCCACCGAGTCAGCAAATTGCATTCCTTTTGAGATATTCCGTTGCTAATTCAGGGGGTGATAGTGAGAAAGCTCAAAATATGGCTTTTCAAACATTACATTCGATGGCGAATGGAGGTCTTTATGATCATGTAGGAGGAGGTTTTCATCGATATTCTGTGGATGAGAAATGGACAGTCCCTCACTTTGAAAAAATGCTTTATGATAATGCATTACTTGCGCGAGTTTATGCAGAGGCGTTTCAGATTAGCGGAGAGAGAAAGTTCAGCCGAGTGTCGCAGGCAACCTTAGACTACTGTCTTCGAGAAATGCGTTCTCCTGAAGGTGCTTTCTATACGGCGGAGGACGCTGGGGAAGTAGAACGTGAGGGGGGGGGTTATGTTTGGACTCTCGGAGAGCTAAAGGACATCTTATCCAAACAAGAGTTTGATGTTTTCAGCGACAATTATGATATTTCCGAGGAAGGCAACTTTGAAGCCAATACATGCGTACTCCGAAGAAAGAGAGAGATGATCTCTGAAGAAGTTGAATTTATTCTTGGGGCTTGCCTTTTGAAATTATTCGAGAGTCGCGATGCGCGAGTTCATCCGAGAAAGGATGATAAAGTGCTCGTGTTCTGCAATGCATTAATGATTAGTGCATTGTGCTCAGGTTATCAGGCTTTTTCGAAGAACCATTATCTTGAGGCAGCCAAAAGAAGTGCCCTTTTTATAAAAGACCATCTTTGGGTTGAGGGTGCTTTGAAAAGACGCTACAGAGAAGGTGAAGTGAAATATGACGCGTTTCTTGAAGATTATGCCTTCTTTATTGATGCGTTGATTAGTCTTTATGAATGCGATTTTAATCTAGAATGGCTGCGTTTTGCTCTAAGGCTTCAGGAGCTTCAGGACTGTTTGTTTGGGGATGAAAAGGACGGAGGCTATTATTTCTCGTGTGCTAAAGATATTCCCTTTAAAAAGAAGGATTTCGTGGATGGTGCTATTCCGTCTGGAAATTCAATGTCATTTTGTAATCTTTTAAGACTTCAAAGCTTTTTCCCTGATAGAGATTTTGGACAAAAGGCTCAAAACGTGCGCCTAAGTCTAGGGAGAGATTTTTACAGACACCCAACAGCATTTTCAAAAATACTTCAGGGGCTTCAATTTGAGTTATGCGGCCCAAAGGTGTACGTTTTAGTTGGAGACCCAAGGGATCCTGAGATTTTTGAAATGCATAAGCTCTTGAGCAGTGCTTTTTCACCGGGTAGAGTTCTAGCATTTTCTTCATCCGAGATGCCTGATGAGTTCATCCCGATAACAAAGAAAAAATACTCTATTAATGGGCTAGCAACGCTCTATATTTGTGAGGGAAACGTTTGTGGTGCTCCTATTGTGGGCCTTGATAATTTAAGAAAGTTGATATGAGACAGTACTTAGATCTTGTTCGAGATATACTTCAGAATGGGAAGCCTGCCGATGGGTCAGTGAGAAGCGATAGGACAGGGGTTGGTACTTATTCGGTCTTTGGACGTCAACTTCGTTTCAATCTTGATGAAGGATTTCCACTTTTAACCACCAAAAAGGTGCATCTCAAGTCAATAATCTATGAGCTTCTTTGGTTCCTAAGAGGTGATACAAATATAAAATGGCTGAATGAACATAAA
>JAAZON010000299.1 GCA_012797725.1 SAR324 cluster bacterium
CAGACTTGCATGGCAATGCTGATTCCTGGCACGCGCATCTAAAATCAATGGGTGCATATGGAGTTGATAGAATAATTGTCTTAGGCGATGTGATTGACCGTGGAGCCCAAAGCTTGAAGATTTTTGAAGATATAGTAGAGGGAGTCAAACAGAACATAATGATTTTCGTGAAAGGAAACCATGAAGATTTCCTTCTAAAAAGCATCGATGGCAATAGGGAAATGCTCATAGAGTGGGCACAAAATGGTGGTGATAAGACTTTATCAGAATTTGGCATTAATATTAAAATGGGCTATCAAAATTCCTTTATGGTAGACGTAGAAAACTCTAGAGAAGATACCAGTATGAGCGACCGAGTCTTCGAGAGGCTTCTCGCAAGACATTCTCAGCCCACAATTTATGTTGGTGATGAGATTTCTGACTTGAACGCAATCTCTTCCAACTTAAAATTGCGAGAAATAGCATCATGGCTCCGAGTTAATTCGAATGATTATGCTGTGGATATTTATGGAAACCTTGCTAATCACACAGGAAATATATTATCTGAAAAGGAAAAGACCCTAATAGAGATGGTGCCTAAACCGCGGATTATTCATGGGCATGAAGAAAGGATGGACATTCAGTCAGCCTGCTCAAACAAAATTAACATCGATGTAGGCGCAAGATTTTGGCTTTTTGTTGGACAAGAGGGAATATTTTTTGTTAATCAAAAAGGTGAAAAGATGAATAAGGGTGCATTAAGCTCTAGAGTTTTTTTGAATCAAGTAGCAAGAAGAATCTCTGCTTTATCAGATGCCTTGGTTAAAGATTGAGGACACATAGTCTATAAACTGAATCAGAGTAGCAGTTCGCTGAAGCTGTCAGGTCAGACCGCAGATTGCGTGATGCCAACTGCGGAAAGTAGAATCTCAATAGTCCCTTGGTTTTTCTCACTCCCCCCATTCACAAATCGATTCCACGTACTTAGCAGATCCATCACGAAACCAAATATCCAACTGGGCAATCTCTTTAAGCTGCTGACCTCTAATTCGTGGGACAACAAAGAAACCACTTTGTAGGTCGGGCAACCCACTCATATCACTCCATAATTTCTCCCATTGAACAACCGGATATATGTCTTCCTGCCCGTAACCCCAGCGTTTTTTCACATCTTTGATAGTTATGTATGTCTGCATTCGTGCAGCCACATCACGAATAGCTGCTGCCACTTTTGTTTTATTAGGTAAATCGTTTCGACAAAGTTTAAAGACCTTTAGCAATAGGTCCAAATCAATCCAGGTTGTCATAGAGTTGTAGTATGAAAGATTAAATTCATCATCTTCTCGTGGCATAGCGAGCCCTTCAACCAAACGCACTTGACCATTCACACGCGCAAGTCCTCCTCCTCTATCCTCGATCCGCCTACTAATAACCTCAAATGAAAGACAATTATTTTTTGCAATATGAAGCCCAAGAATTTCCGGATCTAGAGATGCCCCCAGAGTGTCTATGTTATGGAGCATAAGATACTTTAAATTTGGACGCACTCTTAGCATTTCCTCAAGTATTCCATTTAGAAGAAGATTTGGAATCTCATACCAATGACCAACTGGATGCAAACATTGATGAGGAAGATTATCCACATAATCTGTACCTTCTCCCATAGATTGGGCCCATCCAATTAACGCTTTGTGCAGACTATCTATTACTTTTTGTTTTTGCTCATCTTCCACTTTTTGGGGCATTTCCTCCCAAGCAAAATGCAAATCACGCACTGTAGGAACCAGCCTAAGGCCTACAGAGCGACCAGGGGA
>JAAZON010000300.1 GCA_012797725.1 SAR324 cluster bacterium
AAAGGGCGCCTTTACCAGCGCAAGTGAAAGCCGTATGGGACATTTTGAGCTTGCAGATGGAGGAACCCTCTTTCTTGACGAGATTGGCGAGCTGTCATTGCCTGTCCAAGTGAAGCTCCTGAGGTTTCTTCAGGACCATGAGTTCTATCGCCTTGGACGAACAAAGCCTACTCGTGTGGATGTCCGTCTTGTTACGGCGACAAACAGAAGTCTGGAGGATTTAATAAAAGAAAAGAAGTTCCGTCAGGATCTGTATTACAGAATCCATGTGGTGAATCTCTCACTTCCGCCTCTTCGTGATCGTTATGAGGACATCCCTACGTTGAGCAAACATTTCATAGAAAAGTTTTCAAATGCTTACGATGGAAGGACACTTGAGATTACCCCAGAAGCAATGGATATAATGATTCAGTATGAGTGGCCCGGGAACGTGAGGGAACTTGAAAACGTGATTGAAAGTCTCATTGCTCTGAATCCAACAGAAGAAGTTAAACCAGAGGACCTGCCTCCGAAGCTTCATAGCCATCCAGGGAGCACTTCGAGACGCAGCCCCGTGTTTGAGGGCAGCCTTCATTTTGAGGATGCTGAACGTAAATTTGAGACAGAAATGATTGTTAAGGCACTGAAGAAAACAAATTTCGTGCAAACGAAAGCAGCGGAATTACTAGGAATCAGTCGGAGAATCTTGAAATATAAAATGGACAAACTTGGCATTAGTGAAAGCGTACTTGAAGGACTTGCATCGGAAAAAGAACGTTTGAATTAATCAAGGGTTTTCAAGAAGGAAAGGCCAAGACAACTTTGCATCCACAAATTGAATCTACTTGAATAAATCATCTAGTTTTTTTCGGGTATTTTCTGAGTCAGTGCTTTTGGCTGAAATTCTCGCGGTTCTAGGACTGAAATATTCACAGAAATTTCGTCGATCCTTCTCTAATACACGTTCTGCTTGTTCCTCGCGACAATCATTGTACGAGTGTTCATCATAATGCTTGCAGTTTAAACAAACATGCACATCGGAATCGCATTGAGGGCAAGTTTCATTTCTTCCAAAGTTGCCTAAGCCTGAAGCTTCGATCTTTTTACCACAATGGAAACAGAGTAGTTCCATATCTCACCTACCACAGCAATGGAAAAGTTCTGTATATCAACCATGTATGAAAAATGCCAGCATATTTGATAAATCGGGATATTCCAATTTTCTTTATTCCCGAGTTAATATATCGATATTAAAGGACTTCAAACCTGAAAGGCTTTTTCTTTCGATGGCAAAGTTAAAAAAAATATCAGATTTTTCGTCTTGGATAGGTCAAGAATTAAAGTGGATGGTGAGAGTTATCTATTCTTCCTGCCATCGCTTTTATTGGGATAATGGTTTTTCAAAGGCAGCCTCTTTGGCATACACAACTTTATTTTCATTGGTTCCTGTTACAGTTTTTGGTTTTGGAATTCTTGCATCGGTGGTTTTGGCCAATGAAACGCTTTTGGAACAAGTGCGTGGTTTCATAATTAAGCAATTTGTTCCAAGCGCTGCCGGTGCTGACATAGTGCTTGAGTATCTTAAAACTTTTGGTGCTCAAGTGATGACGCTACTGAGTTTTGAGGATGCAAACTTCGGTGTTAGTCTTTTTGCTCTAATCTTTCTGGTATTTTCGTGTCTGATTCTTATTAATAGTATTGAATACGCCCTGAATCTTGTCTGGCAAGTTTTTGAGCCGCGAAGCATAGCTCATAGACTTTCTGTTTTTTGCACATTGATTGTAGTGACACCCGTGCTCGCGGTGTCAGCTTTCTATACAAGCATTTTTATTGGTCAACAGATGAGCAACTTCGTGATT
>JAAZON010000301.1 GCA_012797725.1 SAR324 cluster bacterium
AATCGCCATTGATGATTGCCCTATCGTTTCCCTTTATTTCATCTACATTATTCATCAGCTCTCTCCTAACATACTCCCTTGCAGTCAACTAGACTGCGCATCTAAGGCACTAGTTGCATCTGGTTTGTGACGCAATTCTACGCCCAAATTAAGAACACCACGCTTCATCTCCGAAACTGAGACGTTCTTTGCTTTCAAACTCTCTCTTATAAATGAGAGCCCCACGCTACTATTGATAACATCGCCGCAGGTGAAAATATCAAGGGCGCAATAACCATATTCAGGCCAGGTATGAATTGAAAAATGAGACTCTGCTATTACAACCACACCACTTACTCCATGAGGATTAAACTTATGGAATACAGGGCGTATGACAGTAGCGCCTGACTGCTCAACCGCACGAAGCATTATTTCTTCTATAAAATCATGATCATTTATGAGATCCCTGTCACAGTCGTATAATTCAGCTATAATATGTCGTCCTAATGCTTCCATGGGACACCTCCACTTACCATTACCAATTACATGAAACATAACACGAGCGCATACGCACCCTTTTCAGGTCTTGCTTCGCTTTACCAGAAAAACTAATCGAAGTTGTTCGATTTTAATTGGGATTGCGATTTGAGACCATTATGTGACTTCGCTTGCAATAGCAGAGCCGCATAACCTCTGATTGAGATCTCTAATCAAAAATACTTATCTGAGTGACTGATTGACTCGTGCATGTTTCCCAGCCTCCAAAAAGTGATAGCTGCCTTTTCAGGCAAGCACTAAAATTCTACCACCCTAGTACGTATGCAACGTATCAGCGTAGCGGGATGTCATTCCCCACTGAACGATGACGCAAAGAATGTAGCAAAATTAAAAAGGCTTTGCAATGTTTGTAATAGTGTCGAGGCTAAATAGGGGTTTAAAGCATTCGTCAGGGGAGCGGTGTGAGTGAAGTATTGAACATCAAATAAGGAGAAAATGGCCATTTAATACTTTTAATAGGAGTTCTTCTGATTTTTAGACCTTGGCGTCGGACTTCTTCCGAGCGGATAGTTCGGCGTAAATTCGTTTCTCCATTTGTTGACGAACCCGTGAACTTGCCCCGCCGTATACTTTCGTCTGAAAAGCCTTCTTTGGAGGAGGGAGGTCTTTCATTTTCTCCTCAATGATCTCGAAATATGCCTCATGATGTTCGCTGCTAATCATGGCTATTCGATCTCCCAGATCTCGCAGGGCTTTTATACTAGTGCCAGGTTCGCATCCACATGCTTTTAAGAATGACACGAGATCAAGTTGGGTAATGACGTCATCAATAATCATACCAATTGCAGCCCGTTCTCTTGCGTCGCTTCTTTCTTTTCTAACACGCGCAGCTAGCTTCGTAATTTCCACCAGTTGTTCAACAGAATATGGTTCACAGAGTATCCCGTCGGCACCAGCCATCATTGCAGAAGCTAATTCGCTTTGACTGTCTGTTTGAGACTTAAGAACCAACACGTATGCGGAATCTTGACCCTGTTTGGTCTTTTTGGCCTCAACGACAAATTCTGCGAATTCCTGTTGTGGAATTCTTCCCGTGACAAACACCACATCTACTATTTGGTCTCCTTCAAGAATGTGCAATGCTTCGTCACATGAAGATGCATTCAAAGTGGATCCAAAATCCTGCACCGACTGAGTCGCTTGTTTAAGACGCATTCGTGTATCCATAATTGGATCAACTATGACGCCATGGTATTTTCTGTAAGCCATTTCCTTTCCAGTTCTGTTTATCCAAGGATCTTAATCGTCAATAACTCCAGTTAACTTGCGTGATATTTCGCTAATTTCCTCAACGAATCAAAATACATTGTTTTATGCCTGAATTACTTCTTTCCCTTCCGTAGCACGGGCTTTCCTGAGCTTCTCAATATGGGTTCTTAGGTTATTTGCATCGACTGGCTTGGCTAGGAAAAAAGTGTTTGAGGGTGAAATCTCAAGAATTCCACCGAGTTCTTCAGATGAAAAAACTCCCGAAATTACTAAAACGGGGAGATCCTTAAACTTTTCATGATACCGGATAAGATACACCAATTCACGTCCATCCATATCGGGCATAAGCATGTCTGTTAACACATAGGCGATGTCGTCATTCTCGCACAAAGCCTCCCAGCCTTGTTTGCCATTTGCACATTGAAGAGCCACAAGGCCTAAATCCTCCACTATGCGGGCAATGATCTTGCTATTAATCTTATCGTCATCAATAATAAGAATTTTTTCCACGTGAATTATTCTCCATTTTCATCTCTGATATCAGGCTAACCTAGGGCCTGTTTGTTTTGTTCCTTTCTGACCGAGAGAAAGGGGTGAAATTCTGCTAATTTATGATGCAGAAAAATCAAAGCAGGAATCTGGAAAAAGGCCGCTTCCTAGCTTTTTGGACATAGGAGCTAGATAATCAACCACCGTTCTGGAAATAAGCGCCACTTCTCTGCTAGTTTCTAAGCATTTACGTGAGATTAGCGAAGTTACCTGAACCTCATGGTGAACAGAGGGAAACCCCAGCTCTCAGAACACAAGGCTTCCTTTGCAGGATGGCCTGTTTGGAACAAATCTCTTTATAATTGTCGTTGTTAGCTATGGATGAAATTTAAGGGAGTGTTTCTTATGAGTGAAGTGCTCATCTTTGATAAGGATGGAGCCGTTGAGAGAGTTGATGGCGATTGCGAGCTTTTAAAGGAGCTAGGTGAGATTTTTCTAGAAGATTTTACCATGCAGCTAAAAGAAATTCAGACTGCTATATCAAAAAGTGATTATTACGGATTAAATCGCAAAGCCCATTCAATTAAAAGTGCGCTTGGAAATCTTGGGGCAATGAAAGCTCACGCGACAGCTTTGGAGATGGAGCTTGAGGGAAGAAATGAGAACTTTCAAAGAGCACCAGCCCTTCTGGAGGAACTTCAGCATGATGTCGAGGAATATTTTAGAGAACTCAAAATATTCCTGAAAGAAAAGGGACTTGAACTAGATATCAGCTTAGTTACCAATTAAGTAGTGGTGGGTGAGAGAAAAGCTAACATTCAAATATAAATAATATGCCAATTACACAGCGTCCAATACTCTTAGTTTTCCTCATAGTACTTTGTACTCAATTGCTATGGCTAGGAGAAAGGGATATCGATTCTAGAGGTGAAGCCCGAGAAGTCCTTGTTGCGCAGTCTGTCATTGATGGAAATTGGATTTTGCCAAGAGGATATGGAGGAGTTGTGGCATCAAAGCCTCCCTTGCTACACTGGTTTGTGGCAGGCATTTCAGGTATTACTGGCTCAATAGATGGTTTTAGTGTTCGGCTGCCATCAATGTTGGCATCCCTGTTGTTTCTCATCTTCTTTTTCTTTTTTTTGGAGCAGCATATCGGAAGACGAACTGCTTCGTTGAGCGTCCTGCTAATTTTGGCATCAGTGGAATGGTATCGTCTTGGGATTGAATGCAGAGTTGACATGTTGCATTCGACTCTAGTTGCAGGAAGTCTTTTGGCTCTTTACGCCTGGTATGAGAAATCCCTCCAAGGCCTTCCCATTTTGACTTCACTTCTTATGGCAGCGGCAACATTGACGAAAGGGCCAGTTGGGATAGTTCTTCCAATCCTTATCTTCACCGTGTTTCTTTGGTCTGAGCACATGAGGCGTAAGCAAATTATCAGCTCCTTATGGAAGATATTTATTCCGGCCGCTATTTTGTCGGGTTGGTGGTATATAGCTGCTCTATTTAATGGTGGAGAGGAATTCCTTGCAAAAGTTCAGTATGAGAATATTGCACGCTTTACAAGCACTATGGAGGACAAGCCTCATTCTCATTCGTTCTTGTATCTTTTGGTTACTTTATATTTAGGATTGCTTCCTTGGGTCTTGGTAATAACGCCTGTAATAGTTAATCGCCACATTATACCTTGGGTGTGCTCTCTTTATCGTTCTGTTCGATCAACGCCTAAGAGCTTTCGTTGGCTTCGTCTAGATCTGAGACTGAAGCGAAAAGTGGTGCTTCTTTGGGGTCGTTTTTATGAATGGTTTAGATTGCGAGCAAGTTTTGAAAGATATGCTCTTATTTGTGTGTCTTGTATTTTTATTTTTTACTCCATTCCATCTGGGAAGAGAAGCGTATATTTATTGCCAGCATATCCTTTCATAGCCTTCTTATGTGCAGATTATATATTGTCTTTTGGTATATTACAAAGACGGATTGCGTCTCGGAGTTTTCTTTGGCTTTGTAAATTCGTAATTGTTCTGTATGCCATGGTTTTTTTATTCGTATTAGGCAAGCTAAGCTTTTTGGAAGGATTATTGAAAAACCAAACGTTGGAAACATTGTCATTTGCTCAAGAGCAGTTTCAACTTTTGTTTTCTAGTTCTTGGCCAAGGTTGTTTTTGCTTCTATTTCCGCTCTTCCTTTCTGTTTTCTATGTTGTTCCGTTGGCGCTTTCAAAAAAGGCTAGTTTTTTAGGTGGTATGCTGGGACTTAGCTTTGCTTTTTACTTGGCATTTCATGGAGTGGTGGCTCGTCAATACTCGATAGCAGTTAGCTCAAAAGACTTTAGTGAAGAGATCGCTCCAATTGTCGAAGATCGGGGTTTGTATTCATTTGGTAATGAGTTTTACGCTATTAGTTTTTATCTTCATAAGAAAATGGGAACAGTTAATGAAGGCTTCAAAGATGGGATGTTATTTGTCGTTTATGAAAATAAAGTGAATGAATTGGAATCGAGCCTACCCAAAGGACTTCGAGTTATGCCGCTTCTTAGGTCTGCTGGAGCTATTGGAGAACCACTTCGTCACGTTTTGCTTGTTGAGGTACGAAAAGAGTAAGAATGTTAGAAGTTTTTTCACAGGTTTTGACATTAGGCATTGTTGAAGGATTAACGGAGTTCCTTCCCGTATCAAGTACTGGTCATTTAATATTGGTTGGGGAATTGCTTCGATTCCAGGGGCATTTTGTTGAATCTTTCGATATATTCATTCAGCTCGGGGCTATTCTTGCGGTCATTTTTTTGTATAGAGAAAGATTTATAGGTCTTGTTAATTTTAGTAAAGGTGGAAATGCCAAGGGTTCTTTTGAAGGGATATCAGGGCTGGTAAAGCTTGGTGTTGCATGTTTGCCTGCTTTTGTCGCAGGTCTGCTCTTTTACGGATATATCAAGCGAGAACTTTTCTCCCCGTTCACTGTTGCACTTGCCCTTATTGTTGGTGGCATAGTGATGATACTGGTAGAATTGTTTCAGCAAAAAGTCAGGGTTAAAACGATTGACGATATAAGCTTGGGCCAAGCTTTCCTAGTTGGTTTAGCGCAATGCCTTGCACTTTGGCCCGGAATGTCAAGATCCGCATGCACGATAGTTGGTGGGATGTTTTGTGGCATGGATAGAAAAACAGCAGCGGAATTTTCTTTTTTAGCTGCAGTACCATTAATGATTGTGGCAGTGCTTTATGATCTTTATAAGAGCTTTTCGTCGATTACTACAGATGTTCTTTGGCTCTATGGGCTAGGGTTTGTCGTGTCATTCATCACGGCGATATTAGAAGTTCGCCTGTTTTTGGATCTGTTAAATAGGACAAATCTGATTCCTTTTGCCCTATACAGGATCGCTCTAGGAATTATTGTTGTGCTTTTGATTTCTTAAATGAGTAATAAGTGCTAGTCATTTTAATTGTCGGCACTTTTTTATAAACGAGGGGAAAAAGGGAAGGGAAGCATTTGAGAAACGGCATGCTTAGGAGTCTTCAGTGTATTGTTGCCTATGTTGTCTTTTTAGGGCTCCTTCTTTTTATGCATCATACACGAATAGCCAAGGACGATGGTTTAATTGGTGAAGAGCTAGCAGTAGGGTATCGGAATGTTGTCTACTTCGAGCAACAAAGAATAACAGATGGTTATTCGACGAATTACTCTGGACAAATTTTCTATTATATTGGAAGCAAGGTTTTACCAATTACAATAAACAGTGCTCGAATTCTTACAATACTTGCCACGGCATTTTTGGGGCCATTGATTCTGCTTTTCATGTACAGACTCTGTCCGAGAGCGAGTCTTCTAAGTGCGTGGTTCCCGGTTCTTTTATTGCCAATGCTTCCAGCCGTTGCTTGGTATGGAAGCATTGCAACAGAAAATCTAACAGACTGTGCCTTCTCATTTGCGGCTCTTTACTCCGCGTTTGATTGGCATTGGTGTTGGAGGCGTACGTCTTTTTGGGTTAGGCTCTTTAGCTTCATTGCTTTGTTTGCTTTCGCCGTGCACTTCTATCCATCCTCATTGCCAGTTCTGATGTGTACCTTGATGATAGTGCTTTGGAGGACATGGAGCCAAAAAGAGAGCATCAAGGGGGCTTTGTTCCAGCTAGGAATATTTGCGTTGATTGTTGCAGCATTAACTGTATGGCCATATTTTTATTACAATGAAAGCCATATCCCCCTATGGCAAGGGGGCGGACAGCTGCTGCTTACAAAGGAGGCTCTGTGGAGCAACCTCCGCATTAACTACTTGGATCTTTTCGTTCAGCCAGCTTCGTATCTAATTGGTGGTTATGTTGAGCAGCCTTGCTTTGCTTTCTTTCGAGGAGGGATATTTATAGTATTTTTGCTGGTTTTAGGCTTGTTTTCTTTTAATCGTCAACAGGAAAGCTTTTCAATCTTATTTATCACAATAGCAAGCCTTGCTTTGACAACTGTAGCAGGAGCCAATCCGGGCATAAGAAGAGCGATGCCCTTTGTAATTTGTTTCTGTCTCTTCGCAGGGATGGGCATTCATTTTATTGCTACCCGTAGATCAATTATCCTTGTTCGAACTTTATCGGCACTTATTGTTCCAGTTATATTATATTCCTGTAGAGCATACTATCCTGATTTGTCTCTAAGATTTATTACTATTATTTCTGCATTGAGTGCGGCTGCAATTTTGTGCGTTTCCATCTTCTTAGCGCATCAGGATAGAAGCAGGCTTATCGCCCCTGTTTTTGGAATTGTCTTTCTTGTCGCCCCATTCTTAAACTTTTTGGATGCCAGTGAAAGTGTATCGAAGCACTATACAGCCTGGCTTCAGAGACAATTTAAGTATATGCCTGGAAAGAATTATGAGGAAACAATAGGGGCCCTACTTCAGAGTATGCAAAAAGAGAGCATCGAGATATCAACGGATGACTATGCTTTTGAGACATTGGTGCTGCTTGACTTGTTTTGTCGAAGAAGACAGATTTCTTGTATTCCGCCTCGGATTGTGGGAAATGGGCCTGTAGATAACCGAGTGAAGTTATTCTCACAACTTGACCCTTGGAAAGGAGATAGTTAATGCGAGAAGGGAGATTGTTCAATGAAAAATGAGA
>JAAZON010000302.1 GCA_012797725.1 SAR324 cluster bacterium
CCAGTACAACAGGGCTAGACAGCTTTTGAAGGAAAACGAAGAAATTCTTCATCGCATGGCAAAGGCCGTTATTGAAAGAGAAACTCTCGAAGGCTCAGATATTGATGCAATCATTAGGGGTGAAACTCTGCCGCCTCAAGTTAATTTCAAGAAAAAAGAAGATAACGATTCTGCTTCAATTAAAGACCCAAAAATGCCCGGGGAAACGCCTCAAAGTGAGCCCAAGAACACATGAGCCTCGAAACCGATCAAATATTTTCGCTTCTTAGAAACATTGCAGATATTGCGATCGTCACTTTTATAATTTATCGCGTATTATTAATTATAAAAGGGACTCGGGCAGCACCTATGCTTGGTGGTCTTACTGTAATTGTTCTGCTGTACTTCCTGGCACAGCCTCTCGGTCTTGTCACTCTGGCTTGGATTCTAGGGAATTTCCTCAGTTCAATCATTCTGGTTGTTGTTGTGATCTTCCAAGACGATATTAGGAGAGGGTTGACTAAAGTTGGATTGCAACCATTGTTCAGGCGTCAAGGAAAAACTGCTCTGGATAAGACATTAGAAGATATTACTCTGGTAGCAACAAACCTGTCTAGGGACAGAATCGGAGCCTTGATAGTCATTCAACGTGATATTGGTTTGGATGAGTTTTTGGAAGATGGAACGATCATTGACTCACTGGTAAATCGGAAACTGCTTTATTCTTTGTTTCTCAAAGACTCACCTCTGCATGACGGAGCAGTTGTCATTGATGGCGATAGAATAAGGGCAGCAGGTTGCGTTCTTCCACTTAGCTTTAACCCAGACTTAGATCCAAACCTTGGAACGAGGCATAGGGCGGCACTTGGTCTTTCAGAACGAAGCGATGCTTTGATAATAGTTATTTCAGAGGAGACCGGAGCCCTGTCATTTGTAAGAGAGGGGCGCATAATAAGGAATTTAGATGGTGCTCAGCTTAGAGACACTTTGCACCGTTTTTTGACTCCATCCAGGCTTGATATGGAAGAAGAGGCAGTAGATGAATAAGCTCGCACTTAAATCATTGGCCCTTGTTATCGCGTTGCTTATCTGGTGGTTCGTAAACGGCGAGAGCAATATCACCGTGAAGACTATTCTGGTTCCTGTGGATTTCAAAGATAAGCCATCATCTAAAATAATAGTCTCTGATTTAAACAGTCAGATTAAAGTGATCTTAAGGGGTCCAGGTTTTATGATAAATAAAGTTGAGGCCGCTCAGCCGATCTTCAAAGTTCTTATCCCTCCTAATGTTGATAATAAATATACAGCAGTGCTTTCTAAGTACGATCTTGGAATAACCCCTCCGGTCGAAGTTGTTAAGATCGATCCTGATACTATTGATGTACTCTTTGAAAAAAGTGAGAGCAAGGAAATCGAAGTGAACGTGCCTAGAGTTGGCTCTCTGAATGAAAATATAAAGATTCAATCCATACGCACCATACCAGAAAAGGTTTTAGTCGTTGGGACTGAGTCAGAACTTAAGAATCTGAAGAAAATAGATACGGAGCCTTTGGATCTTAGGGAGTTCACGCTTGAGCATGCATCGAGAACATTGACAAAGAAGCTACGGCTTAAGCTTCCTGGTAAATTTGTCAGCGTTCCATCTGGTGATCAAGTTGATTTGGAAGTCGAACTTGCAGCTATCGAAATTGAAAGGACATTTGCTGCCGTTCCTATCGAGATTCGCTCGGTTTTAAGCGATAGCTTTGCGATCAGTCCCACTAGAGCAAATGTTATATTAGCCGGTCAAAAGAAAGTCATAGAAGGACTTCGAAAAGATGAGATTTTCCCTTATGTGAGAATTCTCCCGGGATTTGACTCTCGAGAGTCTGTTAAAATTCAAGTGGAGGTTCCTAGGGGAATTACGATATCTCGAGTTGACCCCGTTGAGGTTTCATTGATTGATAAAAAGAATGCTGTGAAGCCAGGCAAAAAGTGATGTTAGTATTTACAAAAATGGAGTTCGATTAAACGGATGAGTGGCAATAGGAAATATTTCGGGACTGATGGGATAAGAGGAATAGCTAATATTAGTCCCCTTGACCCTGGAACAATTGTTAATGTCGGAAAAGGAGTGGCTTCGGTATTTTTAAAGAAAAAAGGAAGACACAGAATCCTGATAGGAAAAGATACCCGCCTCTCTGGTTATATGTTAGAAAGTTCCCTTGCAGCCGGTATAACGTCCATGGGCGCTGATGTGCTGCTTTGTGGCCCGGTGCCTACTCCGGGAGTCGCATATTTGACGTGGAGTATGAGGGCAGATGCCGGAATAATGATTTCAGCATCACATAATCCTTTTGAAGATAACGGAATAAAAATTTTTGGACGTGACGGGCATAAGCTTCCCGATGATATAGAAGCAGAGTTAGCCACTCTGCTCGAATCGACTGAACTTGGGAATCGCTCGGCAGAGCCTTCGAGTTTAGGGAAGGCTCAAAGAATTGATGATGCAGTTGGAAGATACACCGTATTTCTTAAGAGTTGTTTCCCAAAAGACTTGACGCTTGAAGGCCTTCGAATTGGTCTTGATTGTGCAAATGGAGCTGCTTATGTGGTGGGCCCTCAGACTTTTACAGAACTTGGGGCTGATGTGGTATCTAGAGGAGTGAGCCCAAATGGAAGAAATATCAACGCCGGTTTTGGGAGCCTTTATCCGGAAATTGTTGCCAAGTTAGTTAAAGAGCAAAACCTAAATCTTGGAATTTCCCTAGACGGGGATGCAGATAGAGCAATCTTCGTCGATGATAAAGGAGTCGTTCATGATGGGGATTTTGTGCTTGCTTTGTGTGCCATCGATTTAAAAGAGCGTGGACTTTTGCCAGGAAATCGTGTGGTAGCAACCATCATGTCCAACTTAGGGCTTGATAAATACCTTGAAAGAGCAGGCATAGAGGTTGTGCGCGCACCTGTGGGTGACCGCTATGTCATGGAGGAGATGATCAAATTGGGCTGTCCTTTGGGTGGAGAACAATCAGGTCATGTGATTTTTCATCATCTTGCAACATCGGGAGATGGCCTTCTTACGGCCTTAAATGTACTTGCCATAATGCTGAGAAAGCAAAGGAGTTTGTCGGAGTTGGCAGGTGACTTTTTTAAATTTCCTCAAAAGCTTATCAATCTAAATGTAAGGAGCAGACCACCTCTTGAAACTGTGGAGCCCATTTGGAAAGAGATA
>JAAZON010000303.1 GCA_012797725.1 SAR324 cluster bacterium
CCTTCAATTTTCTTCTATAGTCTACATATCCTTTAGCGTCATGAAGGATAAAGACTCCCAAGCTAAGAGGGGTCATAGCAGCTGCCAGAAGCCCTGTCCCAATGCCAATAGCTGGAATTGCAAGCCCAAGATGTATACCGACATCAACTTGTCGTTGAAGTTTGCTCACAATAGGGCTCCACTCTGAGGCTGGACAAGTACCAGAGAACTTCTTTAACACATAAAAAACTGATACGAAGGCGGCAAGATCGAAAGTCTTATATAGAGATAGTATCTCTGCATGGGATATGTAAACTCTATTTTCAAATTCTTCCGGAAAAAGCGCTTCACTCATGTAATAGAAAGGCGCCAGTATTACCTTTCCTTTCAAGAGACGAGTCATAAGAAAGCGAGTGCCCTGACTCATTTCCCCATCTCCCTTGTTTGCATCTAGTGCAAGTGAGCGAGTAATCGAGCTAAATGAGCTTGGAATTTCGCCTAGCAATGCGGCATATTGCCTTGCGTTTTGCCAAGCCTCTAAGTCATGGTCAAGGGGACTTATATCATCTCCCGATTTTCCGGGTTTCATTGAACTCCTATTCCTATTATCACGCGAAAATTAAGCCTGAATAATTAACAAACAAGCTTCTCGTAAAAATAATCCTTCTAAACGTATTGGAATGCAATAGCAAGGATTAATGATCGGCACTAGTCGGAAGCACCTTTATTGTTTTCCTAATTTGAATATCAATTCTTAATCGTGTTTCCTAACATTCGGGACTCAAAGTATTGAGCCGAATGAAGAAGTTTAGGACAACCCAGAGTCTCGAAAAACTTTTTGTTTTCGAAGCGTTACACGTATGCTACCATGAAAAAGTTTGAACTGCGGCACGCCTGAGATCTTCCCGTGGTATTGATGTTGCATATCAATGGGAGGCGCTTCACTTCGGCCTTCTGTCATTGTTCTTTGACATCCAAAGTCTTTGATCGTCTTTCTATTGATATGTGCTATTGCTCTCCATAAGGCCGACAAAGAACTTTCTTGAAGACATTTCTTTTAAATAAACATCGAATTAATGTCTTGCCAATCATCAAAGATGATGGCAATCTCAACTTTAATGGAGAACAATCCATTACCACGTGGTAACTCGTACGTGATTGGCTAGCGCAGCAACGAGTGCTGCAAGGAGCGTACGAGACCAAGATGTAGCACAAGAAATGAGAATTTTGTGCAAAGCATCGGATAGGGAAGTTTCCTATCAAATAACTATAACAATTACACAGAGAGAAATTTGATGTTTCCTCTTTGTTTGATTGAAAAAAGGAGAGATTAATCATGGTAAAGAAGAAAGCAAAAAAAGCTGCTCCTAAAAAGACAGTGAAGAAAGTTGCTAAGAAAGCAGCTCCTAAGAAAGTTGCTAAGAAGAAAGTAGCTAAGAAAGTTGCTCCTAAGAAGGCTGCTCCTAAGAAAGCTGCTAAGAAGGCTATCAGCCGTACAGCTCCAAAGTCTTCTCCAAGAAGATAAATTTCTTCAAAACGGGAAATAGTCGAAAGATTAGTTCCTAGAAGCCCCAGGCTCGAAAGAGTCGGGGCTTTTTTGTATACGGGAAAAAGCCTTTGACCTAGACCGTGGTTTTGCCAGGCAAAATCTTCGGATTTGACCCTATATTTGACTAGTCGGAAAAATCCCAATAGATTCATACGTTCATTCAAGAAATAGAGACTCTAGAAAATTTTGAAGATCGGCACATCAATGGAGCGTCGAAGATGAAGGCTAAAGATATAAGAAAAGGAAATGTTATACTTTTTCAAAATGCACCCTATAAGGTGTTGGATTTCTTCCATAATACACCAGGCAAGGGGAAAGCTGTTGTGCAGGCTAAACTTAGAAACCTCTTAACTGGAAACCAAACAGAAACCCGTTTTGGCTCAACAGACGATGTTGAAGAGGCAGATATCTTCGTTTTCAAGGCCCAATATCTTTACAACGACGCCGAAGGCTTTCACTTCATGAATGTAGATAACTATGAGCAAATTAGCCTTTCGAAAGAGCTAATAGAGGAGCAAATTCCGTATCTTCAACCTGAAATGCAGGTTCAAGTGACTCTCTATAATGAGTCCCCTATTGGAATCACACTTCCTTCTACTGTAATTCTGACTGTAGTAGAGACGGAGCCCGAGCTGAAAGGGGCTACAGCGGCTAATTCTCCTAAACCTGCGAAGACCGATACTGGGCTAGTTTTGAGTGTACCACCCTTTATCAAAATAGGGGAAAAAATAGTTGTGAACACTGAAGAGGGGACTTACGTCGGCCGCCCTTCCTAGTGCCCGACCTTAAATAGTTTTTTCACTATCCACCATCACTGCTAAAAGCGGTACTAGCAATACGACCTCGTCTAGTCTTTGTCACGCAAGCCTGAAGGGGGAGCCAAATAACAAGGCCAGTTTATGTCTGCGCAGAGAGAGGCAAGACTTAAGCGGCCGACTGATCGCTCTGGTTAAAATACTTTCCTGAACGGGGCGTACTAATTCACCTATCAAAGCCGACTTCTGCGTTTGCAGCTTGAGAACCAAGTACTTCTGAGCTTAAGTGCGAGCTGAATATTTGACCTGCGGCAAAGAGCACACGAAATTCCAAAGCCCTGCTGCCATCAGGCCCATCTCGTGTTGGAAAGGCAATATCCATTCGTATAACTTGTCCTCCCGAGGAACGTGGAAATGCCAGTCTGAGACCAACGCCAAAATCACTATATAGTTCATCTGAGATCATGTTACCAAGGCTTGAATAACTGGTTGAGCCCGCATCGGCAAAGACCACAGCTCCTAAACTGACA
>JAAZON010000304.1 GCA_012797725.1 SAR324 cluster bacterium
CCCTCCTCCAACGAAATAAAACCTGAAAGCAAGCTTCCTCCAATCTTCGAAGGTAAAGACGATTTTATAAGCTTAAACGCGGCTATGGCAGCCGCGCATTTTGAGATTAATCCATCACTTCAAAACCGCTCCGATCTTGTATACGCCCTTAGCAAACTAGTTGCTCACAGATGTATGAGAACTCTTCATCATACATTAGTTTATTCAAATCCTCCTCAAGATAAAGACTGCCAAGACGCCATCTTTTATACTCTCTCCTTGGATCCAAGCAATCCTGAGGCAATTTGTGCAAAAGATGGAATAGATAGTCCTTCATGCAGGAATGCCTTCCGAGAGCAGGAGACTGTTATTCGCATGCCCTATAAAGTGGATCCTAATCTGCTTCGAAAGTTTGAAAGTGATATCAGAATTAAAGAAGGCGAACAGGCTGCTGCAATATCAAAGGCAAAGGATCAACTTCAGGCAGCTCTTAGTATAATACAAAATGAAGCAACTGAAGCCAAAAAGAAGCCAAGCTCTGACTTAATGAATGCTTTTACGACGCTTCTAGATATTCATTGCCTTCCTATTCTAATTGTGCCCAATCCTGAGTATGAGAAACTTCAGCAAGAACAGAACAAAGCGCTCTCGCAGGACTCCCAAGATCCCGCATCCTCAAATACAAAGCGTAATGATCTGCCAACATTTAATCAAATGCTCTCCCAGCTTATCAACACTCCTTCAAAGTCAACTCCCATACCAAGGTTGCGAAGCAGAAGCAGAGTCATCTCGGAGAATTGTCATTATTACATTCAACAGTCCTTGGAATATATTCCGGATTTCCCTAGAGCCATTTGCCACAGAGATGGCTTTTATTCACCAAATTGTATAATTGCTCTTCGCAAACAAAAAATCTCAGACGCCAAGGCATCAAAAACTCCTATTTCCAATGTCCTTGGTGGATTAGAACCTTTTTAGGACTTTTCCCGATTTTTTCTCCATCCTTTAGCAACTTTTCTCAAGTTTCATCGATACTTCAGAGAAACCATGCATTTGAGGAAACATATGAGACAAAGAGCCTTTACACTTTTGGAACTTCTTATAACAATGAGCTTGATTTCAATTCTTACAGCGATAGCACTACCTCAATATAGTCACTACCGCAAAAAAGTCTTTGATATGCGCGCTCAAAGTGACCTAAAGAATGCTGCCTTAGCTGAAGAGTCTTATTTTCTTGACAACGAAAAATATCTTGCATGTGAGAATGAAGGATGCCTTCAAATGCAAGGCTTGAGTCGCATTTCCAAGGGAGTACAAATCAAAATGCTGCTTTCAGAACTGGGGTTCCAGGGGGAGGCTTCTCACCCCAAAGGAAGCGGTAAGGTTTTCAAATGGGATTCGGAAAAAGGGGGCTTAATAATGGATTAAGCCATTCCAGCAATAGTTGCAAAACCCTATAAACACACTCTATTTTCTCTAAGAGGCCCCTTGCTCTTTCTTAGGAAAACTTCTGAATGCCCGCTTACTATAAAGTCTTTTATCTCTCCTATAGTCTCATAACCATGCTTGCTGTAGAAATGCTGCGCTGCAGAATTAAATGAGGATACACATAGGAACACATTTTGCCGATCTTTAAAGATTCGCTCTTCTGCAAACTCTATAAGAGAAGACCCAAGGCCCTCCTTTCGCTGGAACTCGGGAGCGATTGCTATGGACTGAATATACCCGGAAAAAGTTCCTTCCATATGTATAATCAAAAAACCTGCAAACACCTTATCTAATATTACCACATATTTCTCACGAGATTCGTCTTCAAAGTGCTTTCTGCATTCCTCAATGCCCATTCCAAGAACTTTCCAGGGTGCAATGTCTGCCATTAACTTAGCACAAAACTCTATTCCCTCCAAACCTTCAATCAGTCTAATCTCGACATTTTCCATTCTTCGATTACCCCCCCCAAGTCGTGATAATGTGAAATATATGCTTGCAAAATTTCAGGCTTTTATCAAAGACCTTGCTCAAAAATCGCGCGGTCTGTATACACAAAAGAATAAAGTTTTGAGGCCCTCATGGAAAACAACTTGAACATTCAGCAATCAGTTTTGGCATATGGGGAGTTGCTTTGGGATCTCCTTCCAACAGGCAAGCTCTTGGGTGGAGCCCCAGCAAATTTTGCTTATCGCCTGCAAAATCTTGGCATCTCCGTTTCACTTGTCAGTCGCGTCGGAGAAGATGCGCTGGGCAACGAAGCAATCTCAATCTTATCAAAGTCTGGCCTTTCGACGGAATTGATTCAAAGAGATAAAAGAAATCCAACAGGGACCGTTGATGTTCAGATTGATGCAAATGGAAACGCCAAGTTTAGCATCAATCCTCATGTAGCATATGACGAGATAGAGTTCTGCGATGAGATAGCGGATGCTGCTCAAAGTTGTGCAATCCTTTGTTTTGGCAGTCTCATTCAAAGAGCAGAAAAATCAAGGCAGACCTTGATGCGAATCTTGAAAAACGCCAAAAATGCCTGCAAAATCATGGATCTCAATCTAAGACCTAATTGCTATTCAAAAGGTGTAATAGAGAACTCCCTAGAACACATCGATATTCTGAAGTTGAATCACGAAGAGGCTCTAATTTTGTCGGAAATGCTCGCACTGCCCTTTTCTTCTGAAGCCGCCTTCTGTAAAGCCCTACTTGACCGCTACAAGCTTCTAAGTTGTGTAATTACTCGCGCTGAAAACGGAGTATTTGGTATGAATAGAGATGGTGAAGAGGCGGACCTTCCCGGAATTAAGGTTAAGGTGCTTGACACCATAGGTTCAGGGGATGCTTTTACTGCAGGCTTTGTAGCAATGTTTTTAAAGAACGCGCCTTTCGCAAAATGTTGCGAATTTGGTAATCATGTTGGAGCCCTGGTTGCTGGAACAAAAGGTGGAATGACTCCAATATAAAGTCTATTGATTACTTTTACTTTTAATTCTCAAAACGCGAAGCAAAGGTTCTATCCATCGCCTCTTTCATGGTGAAAGCCGGTTCGAAGCCAAGCTCTTTTCTCGCGGCATTAATGCAGAAGTAGTGGCTCGTGGCCATTTCAGAAACCAGGAATCTTGTAAGAAAAGGCTCGTGCTGCCCAGGCAAAATTTTTAC
>JAAZON010000305.1 GCA_012797725.1 SAR324 cluster bacterium
CTTGTAGGCTTAAAAGACTCTAAGGTGTTAGGCGCTGATAATCTTGCAGCTCACGTTTATTGCCTTCTTAAGAGTTGCAGAGCTTGAGAAAGGTGCAAAAGGGCCAGCAGGGAAAATGCTGGCCCTCTTTTAATTTCGGTTGACCGACTCAGAAGGGCAGTTCTCGGAAGCAGTAAGGCAGACAAGGCAGAGTCAGACAGCCGTTAGCCGTTAAGCGGACTGCAGAGAGCGGAAATGAAATATCTTTGGACTTCTTGATAGACGAAGTCAGGATTTTCGAGCAAATAGAAGGCTAAAATAGAGTCAGTTTTATCAAATTAAAAAGGGCGCTAGAATAGTGTCATGAGAAATATAACTTGGCTAGTTTTCGCCCTTTTCTCGCTAATATCCATAACAGCTCCTGCCTCTCTTGCAGTAGATGTCCCTTTCATTCTTCCAAGCCGTTCTGAGCTTTTAAAACTCAAAACAGCAGCTCTCTTCACAAGCAGAGGCAGAATCCGTTTTGAACTTTTCCCTGAGGAAGCTCCTTGGCATGTAGCAAATTTTAAGTATCTTGCTGACAAGGGCTTTTATCGAGATCGCCAATTTCACTTGTTTCTTCCAGATTATATTATTCAAACTGGCTTACCAAAAATTAGCGAAAAGCAACTCTTTGGCTATACTCTGCCCCCGGAATTTAGCCAACGACAACACCAGCCAGGAAGCTTAGGAATGGCGCGGCTCCCGGATAACAAGAACGCTGAGCGCCGTTCCAGCGGCACTCAGTTCCATATCCTTCTAGACTATAATCACAAAATGGACGGCTCTTACACTATATTTGGACAATTAATCGAGGGGATGGATGTGCTCAAAGAATTAAGAAAGGGAGATATCATCCAAGATCTCAAGGTCTACGTTAGGGATTAGAGTCGCTTTCGATCTTTGGAAATAATATTTCGGGCTCCGCTAAACTTTGACCTGCCTTAAGAGGAGTTAAAGCATCCTTCCACTTGATTGATTGTGCATCTAGAGAAAGCATTTTCAACATCTTTTCACTGGAAAAAGGCATAAATGGATTTAGCATGAGTCCAAGGCCTTTAATCGCGTTCAACGCATAAACAAGGCTTATCTTCGTTTTTTCCATATCACTTTTACGTGAAGTCCATGGAGCTTTCTCATCTATATAACGATTACATTCCCTTGCAAATTCCATAATCCGCTCAAGCGCCGCCCTAAAACTAAATCTCTCGATTAAATTTCTGACTTCCTCATAGGCCTTCTTCATCTCTGCTTCGAATTCAATATCTCGACTTTCGATTTTTGCATCGTTAATTTCAGGAACTTCCGGGCCGCAATATTTGCGAGTGAATGAGATAATACGGTTCACAAAGTTCCCTACCACATTCCCTAGTTCACCATTGTTTCTAGCAATTAGATCTTCAGGCTTATATACCGATCGAGCTCCTTCGGGCGCAATTGCCGTAAGATAATATCTTAAGACATCAGGATTCCCACCTTCTTTTAAATAATCCTCAAGCCAAATTGCTGTTCCTCTCGATTTTGAAATTTTCTCGGTATCCTTTCCTGGAAATTTTATATTCAGAAATTGATTGACGATTACCCCCTTTGGTAGTTGAAAGGTACCTTCTGCCTGTAGCATTGCAATCCAGATAACAGAATGAAAAATTGTGTTGTCTTCCCCAATGAAATGATAAATCTCGCAGTCTGCAGATTTCCACCAATCGGCATATAGATTGGCATCTTTATCGCGCTCAGCGCAGAGCTCCTTTGTGTTTGAAATGTATCCTATCGGAGCATCAAACCAGACATAAAGAACTTTTCCCTTTGCATCAGGATCTTCAAGAGGGACAGGAATACCCCAGCTTATATCGCGGGTCATGCTGCGCTCCACCAAGCCTACCGAGAGCAAGCCTTTCACGTAATTTTTCGTATGCTCCCTTATTGTGGCTTTATCGAGCCATTCATTTACATGTTTTTCAAAACGCGAAAGATCTAGAAACCAATGCTTTGTTGACTTGACAATCGCTGCTTTCCCAGAAATTGTGCTACGCGCATTTTTTAGAGTCTCGACATCCAGCATCTTTCCACAATTCTCACATTGGTCCCCATTTTGCTCAGTCGCACCACAATACGCGCATTCGCCTTTAACATAGCGATCCGGCAGGAAAACCTTGCGTTCAGGATCAAAAAACTGCAGGGTTTCTTTTTTTTGAAAATAGCCTTTCCTATGTAAAGCAAGAAAGAAGTCCTGACTCGTTTTGTAATGATAAGGATTCCTGCTTGTGGAACTATAAGTATCGAAACTGATCCCCAAGCCATCAAACGCTTCTTTTTGTTTCTTATGGTAGTGCTCGGCCACCTCTGCCGGAGTCTTACCCTCTTTTTCCGCGGTTATCATTATCGCAACCCCATGATCGTCTGAACCGCAAACGAAGCGCACATCTACATTATTAAGCCGAAGGAAACGCACATATATATCTGCAGGAAGATAAGCCCCTGCTATGTGGCCAACATGAAGAATGCCATTTGAATAAGGCAGTGCCGATGTAACAAGAACTCGCTTTTTTTTATGTTCCACAAATACCCTTCTTACAAGATTTAAGCTTCAACCGAAATACTACACCGATCTCCAAATGGATCAAAGATCTGGCGATTCCAAATAGGATGTGGTTTCTTGACTTGACACATCGCCAGCTTTTGGTGCCGTACCCTTCTTAAAATATTCAAGGAAGCCTCCTTCGCTGCCTTCAGGCACGACGCGGCCGCTTAGTCTATCGATCAAAACCCCCTCTACACCCTCTGTCGGTAAAAAGTCTGCCGGGGGTAAATTTTCTGGTGGTGCAATATATTGAATGCCCAATTCTTCTGCTTCCTTCTTTGTATCCTCAACAAGCTTAGCGTAACGAGCCTTATCCTGCTCATCCAAAAAGTCCCTCATGAGATCCAGCCAGATTGGAGCGGCGATTTTTCCTCCCGTTTCTTTTTTGCCAATTTCTTTTTTCTGATCAAAGCCAAGCCACACACCAGCCAGCCACTCAGGAGTATACCCAATGAACCAGGTGTCCATGCATTCATTCGTTGTACCTGTTTTCCCCGCAGCAGGACGATTTATAGCCTTCACCACCGTTGCTGTACCTCTTTCGACAACACCTTTCATCATGTTCGCCATGATAAATGCTGTATCGGCACTAATTACCTGCTGTGCGGAGTTCAACCTTTCCGCTTCATAATCATAAAGAACTTTGCCGTCCCGATCTGTAATCTTTGTAATAAAGGTGCTATTAAACAAAAGACCCTTTGCAGCAAACACACCATAAGCTCTCGCCAATTCCAATAAAGTTACTTCGCTACTTCCCAAGGCGATTGAAAGATGCTTTCCTATGGGACTTTCAATACCCAATTTTTTTGCATATCGCACAACTGGATCCACCCCTATTTTGCTTACAATCTCGACTGAAACCAGATTTCGAGATTTCTCCAAAGCACTTCGTAATGTTAAAGCACCCTCATATTTTTCATCGAAGTTACCTGGACTCCAATATTGATCCCCCACTCTATAGGTTCTTGGCTCATCATGCACAATCGAAGCTGGAGTGTAATCAAAAGCATCGATTGCTGTGAGATATACTATTGGTTTAAATGCCGAACCTGGCTGTCGAAAAGATTGCGTTACACGATTGAAAACACTCTTCTCGTAACTGTATCCACCTATTGTTACAAGGACTTTTCCACTGTTAGGATCGAGTAATACGATAGCCCCTTCAATTTCTGGAGTTTGATCCATAGCAAACACATCTTGAATTGTCTTCACCTTAGTTTTCGGGTTTGTTATTTCGGTTTTTGAAAAGGAAACTTCTACTACATCCCCTGGTTTTAATATATCTTGGGGCTTCAGTTCTGAAACCTTGTCCTCTTTATCACGGAAACGCTTGATCCATCCCTCTTGCAAATCTATATTTGTCTGTAAATATCCTAAATCAACAACCGCTATCCCCTTATCTTTTTGAATTTGTGTGACAAGAGCAGGATATATCTGGCCCTCTATTAAATCTTTTTGGATCTGAGGTTTGTATAACTTAACAAATGTGTCATGA
>JAAZON010000306.1 GCA_012797725.1 SAR324 cluster bacterium
AGAGTTCTGCCTGAAGTGCCGTCAAGCCTGGGAAAAATGGAAGCTAGGGTTTTTGGGCGTAGAGTTTCCTTCTGGCTGCTATAGACCTGGAGTGCCTATTGTCGTTACAAAGATTTAAGCCCTTGCAGTTTCTTATTTAAGCGATAAGCCGAAGAATGAGGTTGAGAGCTGCTCTTATAGTAGACCTATATGCGCCAATATAGACTTTTTTCTTTGAGAGCAGCAAAACAACAAAACCCAAGAAATATTTAAAAGCCCCTTAATATTCTTTTATCCTATCTTGTTTTCTGCTCAATCTCTCCACTCCTGCTGGCTTAGTCGCTTTTTTTCTTACCTTCTAGGCTGTTAGGGTCTTCTTAGCCCATGAAATTTTAAGCCACGGGGCTATATAGGGATTGTCCAAAAGAACATAAGATCAGGATGGCACCAGTATTTCATACCATTTATTTCATAAGATCAGGGTGGCACCAGTATTTATTTATTTTCCAGTATTTATTTATTTATTTCTATCGAAAGGCTCAGCGCTCCGTTGATTTTTTATCCCATGATCTCAAGTGCACTTCGTATAAGCGAGGCGGCTTCGTTCTGCGCCGTAATGCCTATCTTTACGCCTTCGGGGGTTTTTGCAACCGCTTCGATATTTTTAAGAAGCGCTTTGAGTGCTTTCTTGTAGTCTTCACGCACATCCACGGGCATGCTCTTAAGCTTCGTATCCCAAAGGTCTCTCGAATCTCCAAGTATGACGAGCGAGTTCGTAAGCGAGCTTAGAAGCTCCGCCGAGTTCTGAGCAGAATGACCACCTCCAACAGTTCCGGGAATGAATTTGTTTTCGTTAATATAAGCAAAAAGTTTTGAGTTTTTCTTCACTAGATCACTATGTAGGGTCTCGAGCGCACCTCCGCTCAGACCCCAGCCAGTCGCCGCATCTATCAGGTGTGTTTCTTCATGTATACCGACGCGATATGGTGGAATGGAATACCCTCTAAGAAGCTTGTTCTGAAAGACTACCGTATGCGGGTTCAGAGGTGAAAAGAATGCATTCGGAGCATTGGAGGGAAAAACCGCCATTTGCGATGCGCCTTCGGACGGGTGTATGCCCCATAATGCATCGGCCCTCCGAACGCCGCGAGCTGCTTCGGGAAGCTGCGTCTGCACGGCTATGTGCGCAATCGCCTCAGGACTGTCGGTAATTAGATCTAGGCCACCGACCTTGCCTATGCTCTGAAGCGGCTGCCAGAAAACGATGTTGGGAACGTCTTCATAGCCAAACGCTGAGAGATGCAAGCTTAGTGGAGTGAGGCTGCTTTCATTTTGTCCAGCGACTGCATGGGGAATCATAGTTATGATGGTCTCGGAGATATCATGTTCATTACCGACGAAGGGGTAGTCAAAGCAACGAACATATATCGTACCGTTTCCGTCGATGAACTTTTCGGGGTTCTTCCGGCCTCCAACGCTCACTATTCTTCTCTTATCAGTCTTGTCGACCTCGATCTCTCCGAGCTCTTCTGCCGAGACTTCCCTAGACAACGTAATGCGGGTGATACTTCCGTTCACCAAAAGCGACCGTCCAGCAATTTCTGTGAGCTTTTCTGAATTTAGATCTACCGAGTAAGATCTTGAGAGCACCCCCGCAGCAATATATCTGTCTATTGCTGCGCCGGGAGGAACATATTCCGCGCTAAATGCAAAACCTTTTGTTGCAAGGCTTTGCACGCTCCGAGAGAGCGCGGGATCGCTCCTCGAAGACAGCAGGACAACGGGAGTTGGGGCATGTTCGGCGGCAGGAATGGCCTGAATCGCGCTTCGAACCTGAGGAACGGCGGCTTTGATAGCATCATTTGCCTTGCCCGAGAGGATCTTTCGATCTTCTTCCTCGATCTGGCCGTTTGCATTGAGTCTCACAGATCGCCGTAGAATGAGTGCTTTCTTGGGATCTGTTTCAAGCGTGTTTACGATGATGACCTCGGCAGTTCTACCCGTACCGGCAATCAACTGAGCTGCAAACGGAGCGACCTGAACGGGATTATTCTCATCCCAAAGATCTCTTCCAAGTTCTAACTTTGATCCAAGTTGATAAAGAGTTGGGGTTAAAACTGTCCTGCCGTGGAGGCATCTACCTATTCCGGATGAGAGCGTATCCAACAGGCGATTGTTTGTACACCTTTCAATGATAACAGGACACTGCTTAAGAACCGGCGAGATACCCGACGAGAGCATGATGCCTACTAATCGGCGAAGATCGTTTCCCTGCTGGCAAAGTTCTGAAACCGTTTCTTGAATGGCCGTGTTGAGCTGCTCGCTCTTTCTCACCTGAACGGCATCGGCGAGCATCTTTGGATCGGTCACCCTGCCTAACCCCGTTCGCTGCAAAGAAAGTTCGCGTGAACTTGAAAGCGCTGTTTTTGCATTTTTGATTTGTACTGGCCCAACCATATTGTAGTTAAAACCTCAAAAGAAAAAAATAGTTCCACAGAACGTCCTATTAGTAGTTGATCTGCGCTGACGCAGAGTTTGCATCAAAAAATCAGTAGTTGTCTCGAATTTCACGAGCCCCCGATGCTAAAAAAATGTCCTTCAACCCGGCTCAAGATCGGTATCTTGTGGCATTAGGCATTATTCCTAAAAAGCTACATGCTAGAGATACGTTGTAAGTGGCAGAGGCACACAGTACAAGGTAACTCAGAGCTATAAGGAGCAAACCCTTGTTTCCTCCAAGTTCCTGATTTGTATACACTTAATCGATCCGGTATGAGCTGACCTTTTTGGTGAACCTGATTTTTTGGAAGGTAGGTCAGCTCATGTAGTCTTACAATCCTTATCCATCAAGTGGAGACAAATAATTCATAACACCATTTAGTGAAGACTACATGATTCACATTAAACGTTACCCAAGGAGTTGAAAAAAGAGGTGAAAACGGGAGGAACAATTGGTGCCACCCTACTCCTCCCCACTCCTCGGGAGACCGAGTTAATAAATTTTATACTAAAACCGATCAAAACGATCCATTGTATACAGCAGAAAAAGAAGGGTGGCACCAACCTGCCAACCTGCCAACCTGCTGCCAACCTGCCACCAACCTGTGCCAAACTGACCTGCCCACTCCGGATTTTATATCAGAGGTCCCTATCTATACGGCAAGCGAAATGGCCAAGCTGTGTGAAGAAATGCTGCCATTTTGGGATAAGATTCGTTTCTACAATCCTCAGCCACCATTTATCCGTGAGGAATTTCGCTTAGATGACGGGCCTCCAAGTAGGGCCAAGTGATAATCCAAAATCTTTGAGGGCGCTTTCAAACTGCCTCGAAATTAGAACATAAGGCAGGCTTGTATTATCTCTGATTCGGAGAAGAGAATTCTGAATTGAACGAGGTATTTCTTCTACCTTTTCTAATGGCACCCCCGGAACTTCATTATTTACACATAGCTCACTTGCTGAATCAAAACTAAGCAGACCCACTTTAGGGGTCTTAGTTGAGCAAGAATTAAAAATGGGATCTTCAAACGATAGAAGATCGGAGAATATTTCCGATCCATCGAGAAGAGTTGTAACGAAACCCGTTCGCAGGTAATGACCATGCATATTTCGCCCATTTTTATCAAAACTATATTGCTCCCAGAGTTTTGCTGGTTTGACTTCAATGCTCCTTTGGTGAAGTAGAAAAAGAAGATTCCCGGCAAATAAGAGATAAGACTTATCATGCTCTTGGTTCTTTCCATCGGGGAGCTGTGCACTCAATCTTTCTATCAAATCTTCATTAAAGTCCTCAAAAGATCCGTAGAACTGAAGTTCGCTCGCAGTTTGCTCCTCGGCAAGTGCCCTACGATGTCTAGGATCAAAAGAGAGCCTTTTCAAAGGCCTAGAGACACCAGTTGCTTTAGGATCAATCACTGTGACAGGCATTCTTTGCACACCTTAATAGAACGCACCCAGGATCTTAGTCGCTGTGTGTATAAGTTTAATGCACCCGAGTTTGGAGAGTTTGAGTAAGAATTATTACCCCTCATCAGGAAGCAGCTCTTTTAAAGCTGCCACCTCCGGCACCGTGCATTTCCTGGAGAAGGGATGTCGGTTGCCAAGCCCACAGTATGTAAAAAAATCTTTCACATACTGAACTTTCTGGATGACGTTTCTAGAGTAATAGAACTTAGTCGCTTTTTCAAGTAGCTGAGAAGAGAATTGATCCTTTTTTTTTAATTAGGGCCAGAGGCTTCGAGAGTGGCGCCAATTGGCTGAAGAAAAAAACACCGAGCTGAACATCTCAGAATAAGGGATTTGTTATTGAATACCAGTATTTTATTTCCGCTTACAGCACCATACCCACAAAGAAAGATTCATAGTCTAAAATCCGGATATTAGTTACGGCAAAATAGCGGTCGTATCTAGATTCATTTGCTAGCTGTACGGAAAACTTTAGTTTGAGTAATGATGAAAAAAATGAGATTCTTCGAAGGTTCTTTCAGACCTGATTTGCATTCAACAAGCATCCAAACCTTGTCATCACAAATTAAAGCCGCTATTTTCGGACAAAACTAATACTCGTGAGAAAGCAGAGAAAATAATCAATAAATGGGAAAAAACCTGGAACCCTAAGTACACGGCAGCTGTCAGATGCTTAGAAGCCTATGAAGACAGGTTCTTAAATTACTTAGACTGCCCCAAAGAGCACCACTCAATGACTCGAACGTCGAACCACATTGAGAGAATTTTTAAAGGATTCAGGCGAAGGATGAGAGAGATAAAGATTACGCCAAATGCTAAATCTGCTGATCGAATCCTTTATGCTCTGGTTCAAACATGAAATGAAAAACAATGCGAACTTAAGAAGGCTCAAGACCGGAAAACTAATGAAAAAAAGAATTTACACAATTAAAGTTGCGCTATCAGTGGGTCTTTATTTATCCAAGATCTGACCTATAAGGTGAACTAATGGTGGCAAGCTCTCAAATAAAAGAAGATTCAAGGCTATAGGTCCAGAACTCAAGAATTCTTTGTTCCCGCAAGATCTGTTTCATTAGGGTTTTAAGGTGTATATTAAAGACTGTACTTTAAAAATACTAGTCTGGCTGTAATTGCTCAATTAAGGGCCTCGGCCCTGTTTTATGAATAATTATGTCAGGCTTACACAATTTATCGATGTTCTTATTTTAAGAAGACTACTATGCCAAATGCACTGCTTGTTTACCCTGACTTTCCGCCCTCTTATTGGAGCGAGAAATATGCCCTCGATTTTATTGGCAAGAAATCTGCTATGCCGCCCCTGGGACTTTTGACTCTGGCTTCATTATTTCCCAAACACTACAACTTAAAGCTTGTGGATATGAATTACACCTCTCTCACTGATGAGATGCTAAGCTGGAGTGACTATGTCTTTTGCTCCGCAATGATTGTACAGCGTGATTCTTTTAAAGAAGTTGTTGCTCGCTGCAACGCCATGGGTGTCCCTATTATTGCCGGTGGCCCATATCCCACTTCATTCTGCGATGAAATCTCTGGCGTTGATCATTTGGTCCTTGGCGAAGTTGAAGATTTTTTTGCAGACTTCTTAAAAGATCTCGAAGCTAATACTGCCGCCAAAATCTACCGGCCCCCAATAGGAGAAAACGGCGAACCCCGTAGGCCTTCCGTTGAGCATATAGCCCCTCCCCGCTACGACCTACTCAATCTAAATGACTATGCATCCGTGTCTTTGCAATTTAGTCGTGGATGCCCATTTAATTGCGAGTTCTGTGATATTACAAAACTCTATGGACGTGTATCTAGAACAAAAACAATCCAACAGGTGATAAAAGAACTTGACGCGCTTTACGAATCGGGCTGGCGAGGGACGGTGTTTTTTGTTGATGACAATTTTATTGGAAATCGAGAACAAGCGAATCGTCTTATGCCGCAGATTGCTGCTTGGCAAAAAAAGAGAAATTATCCCTTTGCTTTTTATACCGAAGCAAGCGTCAACCTTTCCGAAATGCCAGACCTTATGACAGACATGGCTGACGCAGGTTTTGATATGGTTTTCCTCGGGCTTGAGACTCCAAATCCTGATGCTCTTAAACAGGCCAATAAAGGGCATAACATTAGGCACGGAAATCCAAACTATCTGCTTGATGCTGTCCGCACCATTCAGAGTTATGGAATGGAAGTTACCGGTGGATTTATCCTCGGTCTTGATGGTGATGATGAATCTTCTTTTGATGCTCAGATTAACTTTATTCAAAAAGCAGGCATACCCACTGCAATGGTAGGCTTACTTAACGCATTGAAAGGTACGGACTTATATCAGCGCCTAAAAAGAGAGGGTCGCTTATTGAGCGAATCTTCCGGTAACAACGTCTGCTCCGCATTGAATTTCATTCCAAGAATCAACCCTGAAATGCTTCTGGATGGCTACAGAAGAGTGTTATCTACATTATACGACTCAAGCTTAAGGAACTATTTTGCAAGATGCTACACCCTTCTCAAGAATTGGAAGCAACGTAAATATTGTACACGTCCAATTGGAATGGTTGAGATAACAGCTTATTTGAAAACTCTTTGGAGGCAGTTGTTTTCTCGACAGGGCCCCGCTTACCTGAAATTCCAACTCAAAGTCCTGCTTCGTCGCCCAAGAATGTTTTCAGAGGCAATTCGTTTGGCTGTACTAGGCTACCATTATGAAAAAGTCACCCGTCAACAGATTTTAGTTGATGAGTTTAAAAATTTCCTAGATCTTCAGATGGGTATTTTCAGAGAAAGGATTTCATATTACGAAAAAATGGGTTCAGCGCACATAACAGAATTAAGTTCTTATTTCATGGAGCATTTTAAGGATATTCGAAAGCGATACGAAGCTATTAATAAAGACTTCCGAAGCACTGCAGATGATGCCCTGCTTGCCTTTAAGGCTTCATTAAATGTGCAACTTCAGAGATTCAATCAGGTGTGCAAACTAGAAGTTCCTGAAATTTTCTAGCTTTTCTCCGTAATTTCCAGGCTCCTGGGAGAAAGGATTGGCTGGACAATTTCCATATCATTAATCTATTCTCCAGGGCGGGCGTTCCGATGTAGGCTATTAGATAAAATGTAACGTCCGCTCTGCGTGCATTACTTTTAAAGACCGAACACGTCGCATGTCATAAAATATTTGCACTAATCGGGAGAATATTTATGGAATTCGATAGATCTGCTGGCGTTCTTCTGCATATTACATCTTTGCCTGCACCCTATGGCATAGGGGATCTGGGCCAGAGTGCTCTTGATTTTATCGACTGGACTGCGAGGGCAGGTCTGACCTGGTGGCAGATGCTGCCTCTAGGCCCTGCGGCTGACGCCGCACCGGCACGAATCAACGATCCCTATTCGTCACAATCATCCTGGGCCGGCTCTCCGCTCTATCTAAGCCTTCATGAGCTTGTGAAGGTTGGAGATTTGAAAAATCAGGACATAGCTTCTTACAAAGTTGACGGATCAAAAATCAATTATTTAGCTGTTACAAGGTCGAGGCAAAAGCTTTTTAAGTTAGCAGCAAAGAACTTCTTTTTGAAACAAAATAGAACAACCAAGCAAGTCTTTACATCTTTTTGTCGTAAAGAAGCTCACTGGCTAGATGACTGGGCGCTCTTCTCAGCAGCAAAGGAAGTATTCTTAAACAAACCATGGTGGGAGTGGCCAATAGACTTTAAACAAAGAAACAAGAGAGCATTAACGCTATTTTCTAAAGAGTACCAAGATATCATTCAAGTTGCCAAATACATACAATTTCGCTGGTTTGAGCAATGGGCACGCCTTAAGGCTTATGCCAAGAAAAAAGGTGTGGGACTTATCGGTGATGTCCCAATTTATTGCGCAGCAGACAGTGTCGATGTATGGGCTGCACCTAAAATGTTCAAGCTTCGCGCCGATGGTCAACCACGTGCAGTAGCAGGCGTGCCACCAGATTATTTTTCTCGTGATGGACAGCTTTGGGGCACTCCTGTATACGACTGGGCTGCCAATGCTCGGGATGGTTTTAGATGGTGGATTTGGCGTCTTAAAGGATATTTGCGCACTGTGGATGTTGCAAGAGTCGATCATTTTCGTGGATTTGAAGCATATTGGGAAATTCCCTTTCCTGCGAAAAATGCACGCAAAGGAAAGTGGGTCAAAGGACCTGGACATGCATTCTTTGCAGCAGTCCGAAAAGCTCTTGGAGAAGTGCCCTTAATCGCGGAAGATTTAGGTTTCATTACAGGCGCTGTCAATGAACTTCGAGCTAAATGGGAACTTCCTGGAATGAGAGTCACTCAATTTGCCTTTTCTGGTAATCCTAGGAACTGTCATCTTCCTATGTGGCATGAGACAAACTCAGTGGCATATACCGGAACTCACGATAACGAAACGTCTCTTGGTTGGTATAAAAATGCAAGAAAAGAAATAAAAGAGCATTTTCGTTTCTATACAGGCTCGGATGGCAAGACGCCTCATACAGATCTTTTAAAATTTACGTTTAGTTCCGTCGCACGGCTTGCAGTAGTTCCTGTACAAGACGTGCTTGGCTTAGATAATCGCGCTCGTGTTAATACACCTGGCCAACACACCGGGCTTTATCGATGGAAATTAAAGCAGGGGCAATTGAGTTTAGCTTCTGCTGATACACTCCGGTACTTAGCAGAGCGCTACGCACGAGTTCCTGGACTACAGAAAAAACAGTGGGTTTAGAAATGAAAGGGACAACAAAAGAAAAGCCATATGTTGCCTATTTCTGCATGGAATTTGGCCTTGAAAGCAATTTTCATATCTACTCAGGCGGTCTTGGTATTCTAGCGGGCGATATTCTTAAAGCCGCAAAAGACGAGAAGATGCCAATGGTGGGACTTGGAATCTTGTGGCGGCAAGGTTATGTACGGCAATTTATCGGTCGGGGAATGGGTATTTATGACTGCTTCCCTGAGTACGCTTATGACTTCCTGATAGATACAAAAAAACATGTTAATGTAAGGATCCGCGGAAGACAGCTAAAATGC
>JAAZON010000307.1 GCA_012797725.1 SAR324 cluster bacterium
CAGTTGGCTGATCGGCTACAATTATGGTCGAATCAGTTACGATTGCCCGAGCGATAGCGACTCGTTGTTCCTCACCCCCTGAGAGTTGAGCCGGAAGGTGATCAACTCTCTCGGATAATCCGACTATGTCTAATGCGAACCTAGAACGCTCTATGCGCTCCGATCTAGGCATGTTGAATAATGATAGCGGAAGGGCCACGTTTTCCAGAGCACTCAAAACAGGAAGCAAGTTGTAGAACTGAAAAACAAAACCAACATTTGTGGCACGCCAAATGGAAAGCTCAGATTCACTCATTGAAGAAACCTCAGAACCTCCAACAAAAATGGTTCCACTATCAGGCACATCAAGACCTGCAATAAGGTTCAAAAGAGTGGTTTTTCCCGAGCCAGACGGGCCCATGAGCGATACAAAATCACCATGAAACATTGTAAAAGAGAGTTTATCTAGAACATGTACTATTTCGGCGCCTCTCTTAAAAGATTTGGTGACCTGTTCTGCCTTGATCAATTCTTGAGATCCATTACTCACTGTTTATCCTTTAAATGAAATACAACTTTGGCGCTCATCTCGGGTATGACCTTTTCGTCAATATTGTTAAAACGGATTTTAGTCATGACGGTGGCTTTTGCTCGATCTACGGTTGGTACGATTTTGTCGACAATACCAGAATATTTAACCTCGGGAAGTGAATCCAGTAGAATATCACAATCTTGTCCTACAAAAATTTTTGAGAGATTTGCTTCACTAACATCTGCCTCGACCTGTAGCGAACTCATATCTGCAATAATACCCAAGGCTGCACGTGCATTGGTGGAGGATCCAAAGGGCGCGACAATCTCACCAATCTCAGAGCTCTTTTTCAAAACTGTGCCATCAAAGGGCGCTCGAATAAAAGTGTATTCAAGTTCAGTTCGGTATCTCGCTAGTTGGGCTTCTGATAACTGAATTTGTGCCTTGGCAGCTGCAAGCTGCGAGTTCATCTTCTTTTCACGTGTAGTCGCTGAATCGAGATCTGCTTGAGATGCAAAAGAGGATTTTCTTAGTTCTCGTATTCTGTTCAGATGCAAAATGGCTTCGCTTAGTTCAGCTTGAACAGCACGCTCATTAGCGTATGAATTTTGTAAGCCTGCCTCGGCTTCACGAACGGCGGCGTGTAAATCGTCATTTTCCAGTACTCCTAGAACTTGACCTTTTTTTACAAGATCTCCCTCTTTAAACATTAAATCCTTCAGGCGGCCTATGGCTTTTGATGAGACCGCAGCTGAACGCTGTGCAACGACATATCCTGTTGCGTTCAGTGTGTAAGGCTTTGATGCGAGGGACTCTGAGGCCGGAGAGGCATGAGCCACTTCGTTGAGTGATTTTGGAGGATCTTGAGTGGGATCATGGAGCAAGGCAGCAAGGGAAGCTAGGAATGCAACAATGATAAATAGACAAATAATCAATCCCCAGGGCATTTTATAGACGGTGTTCTCCCTATTTTGAATTTTAAGCCTTGAAAGGTCACTCTTTTCCATCGTTAAACCTGGTGATTGTGCGATCGATAATTTTTTTAAATTCCTAATTAAAAATTTAGATTTTAATGATGCCCATTTTAAATTCTTAATGTAAGAATCTCAATCAGTCTAAGCTTTGTTTAATCATGATACTAGATAATAAAAACCCAATTTCAAAATTCCCTAAAGGTCTTCAACCAATTTTGCGTTTTGTTGGTTTGGGGAATATCTGTTTCCTTATTTGCCTTGTTTCCTTAATTTTGGTGCAGTTGGAAGGCTTTGCTAATGACCCAGGAGTGGGATGGCACCTAAAGACCGGAGAGTGGATTTATTCGCATCTAAGGGTTCCAATTGTAGATCCTTTCCTGGCTTATCCAATTCAAAGAGTGTGGATCTCGGATCAGTGGTTTAGCGATCTTCTTTTTTTTATCCTGTTTAAACTGGGATCTTGGCCATTATTATATTCTACAGTGATCGTGCTCTTTGCTTCAACATTCTTGGTCTTTTTATACTCAGCATTAATCAAAGAAAGCAGGCTCTTTGTATTATCGGCGATTGCGACAGTACTGGCCTATAAAATTGCTCAGGTGCATTTTATTCTTAGACCAGTTGTTTTTGGATTCCTAATGTTCACACTTGTTTATTTGCGACTGAGAGCTTTGATATGGAACTTAAAGAAATCCAGTCTTCACGAATTCTTGTCACAGATAAAAAGGCAAGGAGTGATCTTAATGCTCATTTTTGTTCTGTGGTGTAATCTTCACCCCTCTTTTGTCTTCGGAATTGTTCTTGTTTCTGCCTTTTCATTAACCACCTTGTTTGAGTTGTGGGTTAAAAGGCAAAAAGACGTGCTTCTAAGATATGTTGTCATTTCTCTTTGCTTGCTTCCTATTTTTTGTACATTGGCAACGTTATGCAATCCATATGGCAAGAATCTTCATGAGAGTATTCTTAATTTGGGAATGAGTTCGTATTTTATGAGTCTTCATGAGGAATGGAAGAGTCCGTCATTAAGTGAGTATAGCGGACAGTTGTTTGCTTTTATTGGACTTGTAGTAGTCTCGATGCATATCTTATCCAAAAATGTGAGGAGAAAACTAAATCTCTTTGAGATATCTATTTTTTATTTTTTCGGTATATTGAGCATTGATGCGGTTCGAGTACTACCGTTTTTTGCCATTGTAAGCACCTTTCCCTTAGTGCGTGGTTTGGGTGTTGTTAGCCGAAAGGCTCCAAAGATGTTATTCAAAAGGATGCAAGGAGTTAGTCGGCTTGAAAAAAGTAATTATTCCCCTCAAATGTTGGCAATAGTTCTGCTTTGCCTAACGGTCTTATGGAGTTTCTCTGGACGACTGCCTTTATTTCATGGAAGATTTGGGCCTTCTGAAGAGTTGTTTCCATATCAAGCAGTAGAATTTTTAACATCTTATGTGGGAGAGAATCAGGAAATTCCAGTTTTTTCTAATCCAAATTGGGGAGGTTTTTTGACCTTTTGGGGCAAGGGCCGTTTGAAACCCATAATTGATGATAGAAATACTCTGCTTGGGGAGGCTTTTTATCGGAAGTTCTTCAAAGCATCTGAGGGACGCGTGGATGATTTTAAAAGTTTCCTCTCGAACCTAGATGTTGAGTTCTTGCTTTTACCATCAAGATCAAGATTGAGTAAAAACCTACAAGAGCATCCAGAGTTTCAGATCTTGTATGGTGATGATAAGAGCTTGGTTATGTGTTGGAAGAAATAGAGTTTTTGCTTTAAAATGCTTTCTGAATGGCGCACTAGTTAAGTGCTTATTATTTGGATCTGCCTACGGATGTGACTATAATTAATGGATTATATAGGGGCTACGACGAGACGTGATTGCTAAGTTAAGGGTTTTGCCTGCCTTTTTGAGCAATTACGAAATAAAAATAAATTTAAACAATTCATTCATGGAAAAGAAAAAAAAAGGATACCTTTTCGTTATTTGTCTGGCACTTTTTATAGCGGTGGGACTTTCAGCGCTGTCGTTGTTGCATTATGTGGAATTCAAGTTTGGCCTTCGTTACACTCCAACATTTTGCAATTTAAATGATAGATTCAATTGTGACGTGGTTACTCAGAGTGATTATAGCAGCATTCTTGGTATTCCAATTGCAAGCTATGGTTTGGTCTTTTATTCGGCCCTTTTCGCCCTGGCGTTTATTTCTTTGGCCAAAAATGGATCTGTAGAAGCGGGTATTATCAATAGAGCCCTGCTGTTAGGGGCGATTTTTGCTGGTATTTTTTCGGTATATCTCTTTCTGGTGTCTGAGTTAATAATAGGGGTTTTGTGTCCAACTTGCATGGGGTTGTATTTATGCAACGCTATCTTCCTGTATTGTGCCTATAAGGTACAAGAAGGAGGTTTATTGAAAAGTCTCCGAGTGAGTTTAGTGGAAGCTTTCGGTGTCTTTCCTAAAGAGGTTTTTAACTCCTGGCGCAAGAAGGGGTTTTTTTATGAGCATCGATGGTTACTCCTAATTTGTATTACAATTGCGGTACTTGTTTTATTAGTTCCACTACTAATGACTTTCATTACATCAACTAGGACTGAATATGGTTTGGGCCGTGAGAGTGTGCAGAAATATGTGAGACAGTGGAATTCAGAGAGTTCAGTGTCCTTTCTATTTGAACAGGAAGGAATTAATCGTGATTATTCAAAAGGAAACCCCTTTGCTGCCGTCACCATAGTCGAATTCTCAGACTTTGAGTGCCCCACGTGTCATGCGATGAACTTTGATTTAGAGGAGCTCTTGAGTGACTTTGGGGATAGGGTTCGATTTGTCTTTAAAAACTTTCCTTTGGATAGGTTTTGCAATCCGCTTGTTCGTGATGATAGGAAAACAAATTCTTGCTTTCTTGCCCAATTGGCGAGATGTGCCGGGGAACAGGGAAAGTTTTGGGATGCTGTCGATTACTTAATGGGATCAGCAAATCTTGCCCAGTCTTCTGTTGATGATTTGTTCCTAAGTACCTTTTGTGGTGCTATTGATCTTGAGCAGGTGGCAATCAAAGAATGCTTGGACTCTGGGCGGCATATGGGCAAGGTTAAGAGCGATATTGAGGAAGGAATTGCTCGAGGGGTTGGTGGTACACCAACTATTTATGTCAATGGTAAAAAGATTCCTGTGCTAGATAGGGGTGTTATGAGGGAAATTCTGAAAACTGCTGTGGTTGAACTGAGTGCAAAAGAATAATACTCACCTGCTCCCTTTTGTCGGGAAGACGATTAGACAGGCAATACGAG
>JAAZON010000308.1 GCA_012797725.1 SAR324 cluster bacterium
AAAACTTAAATACACCACAAGCCCGTGCGCTCTCTGCTCATGTTCTGGATATATTCCTGCTTCGCTCATCTTATGACACTATAAATAGTGGCCATCATGGGGTAGGAATGGAGGCTTACAGTAAATTCAAGCCTCGTGAGGCCATTGGGCTTTGCAATTGTTTCCAATTAGATGCTATAGATTATCTTTTGAAGAACGGTAATCATTTAGATCCAGCGCGTAAGCCTCTTTCTGTCGAGGAATTGAACAGAAGAGTTAGGTTAGCGAATCGAAAACTTCGAGAACACACAAACGTTAATAGGCGTCTCAGATTCTTCGAGAACTTGGAGGAACGTCTAGGCTGGATTGGTCAGAGTTTCAGGGGACAGATAGTGGAAATTCGAGAGGATGGAACAATTCATGTTGATATCCCCCAGTTTACAAAATGGGGCTTCGTTATTAGAGCAGAAGATTCCATGGTGGTTCCGGCTGTAGGGGAAGAGGTAGAAGTCCAGCTCCAGGGTTTCCATGTTGATCGCATGAGGTTCCAGTTCAAATTAATATAACTCAGATGTTGGATTGGTCTGATACGTAAACACAGACATTTCTGTTTTTGAGACCCGGAAAATGCAAGATATCTTTCTTGGCCATGTTTAACTTTTAAACGAGTGCATTATCACATCAAAAGTCTTTTTGCAGACAGCATACAGTTTTTTTAAGCTGAAGCGGAAATATGTCAGCGGTTTCTCCAGTGGCTCAGAATCAAAGGGAGGAAAGCTTTCGGCTCTAAGGTGCATACTTAGTAGCTGAATTAGTTGTTTATTATGTTTTTTAGGGACTCGAAAAGATGAAATACGTAATAGTATTAGTGAATCTTGGAAAGAAGTTTTTAATGGAATTTAAGAAAAAGATCAGCAAAAGTAATGGAGAAGCAAGCTTGATTGAAAGAATTATAAGGGAACCTGGAGCTTTCTGAATTCTTAAATTTTATTGATAAAAAGCTACAGAAGCATATCCTACAACTCGACTCTTGTCGCCGCTAGTATCCCCAGAGTTCTGGTATTGTATCAACTCAGCTTTCCAATTCAGAATTCGTGCCAGTTTTAATAGCATGATAGCGCCTGGTAGGCCGCAAGCTTCACAGTGAAGAGCCTTTTCTTCATTTAATGATGTTAACGCATTCAAACATTCTTGATCGAGGCGACAGGCTTCGGCATAAGGATGATAGTGAGAGAGATCTGTGCTTACGATGATACGTGTTTTTCTGTTGACCGTCTCAGAAATAATTTCTGCAAGTTGGGAAATGTCTTCTTTGTTAACATCGCCAGTTATTATGGGTAAGATTTCGAAAGTTCCATAGCGCTCTTGAAGAAAAGGCAGTTGAACTTCAATGACATGTGAGTCGTGAGCTTCAGGTATTGTACTGAATAATGAATCATTTCTAAGAGCATCATTCAAAATAGAGACAGGTACTATACCCAAAGGAGTTGCAAAGGCCTCGACTTCTGTGAGAGCAAACTTGAATGATCTCCGAACAGAACGACTGTGATTGGAGGCAACAATTACAAATCGCTCAATACCTGGGGGGAGAGATGCATAACCGGATGCGGCCACTTGTCCTGAGTAAGCAAAACCCGCATGTGGAACAAGC
>JAAZON010000309.1 GCA_012797725.1 SAR324 cluster bacterium
CAGATAAGAGTGAAGTGCAACGTCTATGGGCAGATAATTCTAAAGCTAAGCGCTTGACTGGATGGGTGCCTGATTATGCTGGAGATGAAGGGTTTAGAAAGGCGCTTCGTGAGACCATAGAATGGTTTACGCAACCCGAGAATTTAAAACTATTTAATCCGACGCATTATCAAGTTTGATATCATGGCTGAGCAAAAAAAGAAATCAGCACTTATTGTTGGTTATGGTTCAATTGGACAAAGGCACGCAAGAATTCTGGCTGAAATGGGATGCAAAGTAGCTATTGTAACTAGTCAGAAGATCGTTGATAAAGAAGCATTTTCAGACATTGAGATAGCCTTCAAGAAATGTATTCCCGATTACGTTGTGATTGCAAACGAGACTGCTAAGCATTACGAAACATTATGTAAGTTGCGAGATCTCGATTTCAAAGGATTGGTATTGGTGGAAAAACCCCTCTTTAGTGAAAGTACCCAAGTTATAGCTAATAGATTTGAAAGACTTGGAGTGGCGTATAATCTGCGATTCCTGCCACTTGTGCAAAAGCTAAAAACAGCCCTATGCGGCAAAAAAATAAATTCTCTCAGTATTTATTGCGGTCAACATCTTTCTAAGTGGCGTCCAGGCACTGACTATAAAAAGTCATATTCTGCTTCCAGGGAAAAGGGCGGCGGAGTGCTTCGTGATTTGAGTCATGACATAGATATGGCTTTATGGTTATGTGGGCCTTGGAAGAAAGCAACAGCCTCTTTGGGTTCTTTCAGTGAACTTGGCATTGAAAGTGAGGATGTTGCCTCACTGATTTTTGAAACTGAAAAATGTCCATTGGTTAATATCAATTTAAACTACCTTGATCGTGTGGGTCGTCGGGAACTGATAGCCCATACAAATGACCATTCATATAAAGTTGATATTGTATCTGCCTTGTTTGATGAAGATGGGCACATTACGCGGATGCCTTTCAATCGGGATGATTCATATAGAGCTGAACATGAAGCAATGTTATCAGGAGATATGTCAACTCTTTGCGATGCGAAAGAAGGCTTCGAGGTAACCAGGCTTATTTCAGTCTTTGAAGAAGCTTCTGAAAAAAAGGAATGGATATTGAATTCCTCTCTGATATAACTGCTGACAGCGTCATCTCACGGCCGAACTGCCCACAGCCTCTGCACATAATACTTCAAAGTCAGATGCGGAAAACCGACTCCGATCCCAAAATGGAGCCGATACCCATTCTAACTTAAGCTTCTCTCAGTGCCGTTATGACCTGAGCTATTTCGGACTCGCTCAAATTCGTCGAGCAAGGTATGTTGACCGTTTGTTCCCAAAGTCTGACGGCATTTTCAATTTCAAAAGCCTGACAGCCTTTGTACATTTTTTGTAAATGATTTGGATACCATACAGGACGGGTTTGTATGTCTTTGGCTGCAAGAGCTTCCATTAACTCATCTCTGCTTCTATGATATAATAATGGGTCGAGTTGTAAGCAATAGAACCAAAAGTTTGCATCAGATGCTGTTGGGGCCTCGTAAAGGCTAAGGCCATTAATGTTGGAAAGAGCTTGTTGGTAGCTCTTAAAGTTTCTGCGTTTACTTTCAATAAATTCCGGAAGTTTTTCAAGTTGAGCCACACCCATTGCGGCCTGGATGCTGGTCAGTCGATAATTGTATCCAATGTCTCCATGAACAAATCGAAGAGGGTCGTCTTTTGCTTGAGTGCTTAAATAGCGTATACGATCAGCTATGTCTCCATCTTTGCAAAGAACTGCACCGCCACCTCCGGTTGTGATGATTTTATTTCCATTAAAACTAAGACAGCCACAGTTTCCAAATGTTCCAGTATGCTGTCCTTTAAAAAATGACCCCAAACTCTCCGCGGCATCTTCCACTATTTGCAGCTTATATGCCTGTGCCAAGTCAGCCAGTAAATCCATCTCAACTGGATTACCAAAAACATGAACAGGCACTATGCCCCAAATAGTGCGCCCACTCTTTTTGTTTACTATCATGCCATTTTCCATTCGGCATTCTAACTCAAGAAATCTGGTGACTTTCTCAACACTAAGGCAATAAGAATCGTCGCAATCCATAAATACAGGCCAGGCTCTGCAATATCTTATTGCGTTAACTGGCGAAATGAATGTCAAGGTTGGAACCAAGACCTCTTGATTTTCCTGCAACCCACATGCAAGCAGAGCTAGGTGCAGAGCAGAAGTCCCATTTGATAAGGCTATGACATGTTTTGCACCCGTATACTCTGCCAGGCGCTCTTCGAATAAAGTTACATATTTACCTAAAGATGAGACCCAATTCGTGTCTAAACATTCCTTGATATAAAGCCATTCATTGCCTGCTATATTTGGGACAGAAAGTGGAATCATTGTATTTCCAAAATATGACAAACTTTAGATGTGAGTTTAACACAGGCAACATGAAGTCGCATCACTGATAAGTTAGAGTAACTGTTTCTTCAGGGCCAGAATATTACGTGAATGGCTGTAAGTTAAGGGAGGATTTTTGTCTGGACATATTGCCCATGAAAGAGAAGAGAACAATTTCAAAAAACCTTTGATGCATTGAAGTTCCCTTGGTTTTTCTTCGATAAACCAGGAGATAGATTAGTTAATTAATGACTTCATTTTGACAGCAGATCGATTTGTTGCTCCATACATCATTGTGAGCTGAGAAAGTCATGCTCTGGAGCATCGTTAAATAACTCAATATATCCAATAGCATACACGAAAGCGGCGAGAAACTTAATTGAAATCTTCAGTCTCTTTTATGGCATCTAAACTAAATACAACTCATAGAATTTCTGATTGGATTGCTTGTTCTGAGGGAGAGCCTCTGCAAATTCTGTTGGATTATAGGTTTTTTTTGGGGTAAGGGGTTATGCCGTATCTTCAAAACGTATGCGTTAAACCAAATGATTTACTCAAAGATGTGCTTGAACGATTGTCGCGAAATTCGCATGGATTATGCGTCGTAGTCGATGACAATAATCAGGTGTTGGGGACGATTACTGACGGTGATTGTCGTCGTGCCTTAATAAAGGGATTAACTTTGGTCTCTGAGGCGAGCCAAGTAATGAATACCCATTTCATCGCGGTGGATGAATCGTTCTCCATTGAGCAAATAATGTTGATAATGAAAAGTAATTCTGTGGATCAAGTCCCTATTGTTGATGGGAATCGATGTTTTCTGGATCTGGTGTCAACTCGTGCAATACAACAGTCTCGCTCTGAACGTAAAAATCCTGTGCTGATTTTGGCTGGGGGGCAGGGGCTGCGCTTAAGGCCTTTGACATCTAACTTGCCTAAACCAATGCTTCGAGTTCGTGGACGACCCATATTGGAACGTTTAATAGAACGCCTGACAGCAGATTGCTTTAGAGATATTTATATTTCTGTAAATTATCTGGGGCATAAGATTGAGAGCTTCTTTGGTGATGGCTCGAAATGGAACGCTTCTATCAAGTATCTTAGGGAGGAGCGGGAGCTTGGAACGGCGGGTCCACTTCGAATGTTAGAAGGCAAGGTGGACAGTGCCGTGCTTGTTGTCAATGGTGATTTGGTCACGACGGTGGACTTTGAGGCCTGCGTGGATTTTCATAATAAGGGGAAATATGATTTAACCCTCGGCATGTCTTATCATACAATTCAAATTCCGTACGGAGTTGTTCAATTAGACCAGAAAGGTAAAGTGGTCTCGGTCGAAGAAAAGCCAAAACGTACTTACTCTATTAACGCTGGCCTCTACCTAATTGAACCCAAATTGATTTCTTTAATCCCAGAAAATGTGACATTCCCAATGACCGGTTTGATAGAAAGTGCGATTGTCGGGGGATATAATGTGGGTGCCTTTCCCATTCATGAAATTTGGGATGATATAGGAATGCCCGATCACTATGTTGCAGCTCAAGAATTGCAAATTGATTGATCACCAAGCATTCAATCCGCCGTCAACAATTATATTTTGACCAGTCACATAGCTCGAAGCATCAGACGCCAGAAACAGCAATGCCCCGACCATTTCGTAACCTTCAGCCATGCTCCCAAGGGGTATTCGATTGGAGTATGCTTTAACAAAGGCATCGTTCTGTCCGCTTCTAACCCCACCAGGCGTCAAAGTATTTACTCTTATATTATATGGGGCCAGGTAGGTAGCAAGGTAGCGTGTCAGAGCAACAACCCCACCCTTAGATGCAGAATAAACGGCAGGGGTATTTATTTGTCTATTCATATATCGAGAACCTTCGTAGATTCTTTGATCAGGGCCCATGATGCCATATATAGATGCCGTTTGTACGATGGAGCCTCCTTTCCCTCGTTTGATCATTTGCTTCGACGCTGCTTGTGCGACTAGGAACATCCCATCGAGGTTGACAGACATTACCCTTTTCCACTCTTCCAGAGAATACTCTTCAAAAGATTCGAAGAATGCCTCGCCTTGTTCATCCGACTTGGAGGCGGCGGCATTGTTATGAAGGATATCAAGAGCGCCGAACTTATCAATTATTTGGAGGAATGTATTTTCAACGTCTGAGGCACTTGATACATCACACTTTAACCCAAGTGCCTCTTGCCCTTGATATTGTTTTATCAGGTCTGACGCGAAGTCCTCAACGGCATCTTTATCTAGATCTATCGCTACAACATTTGCACCGGCTTGAGCTAATCCATGGCAGAAGTGTTTGCCTAGAATCCCAAGCGCTCCTGTTACGACTGCGACTTTACCTTTCAGTGAAAAACTATCAAGATAATTCATTAAGACTCCCTCGTTTTCTTGCTAATAACTCAACAAATTCAAAGTCAAGCTCGGAATCAATATCAAGTGACCTCTCATCAGGCATCACGTAAAGCAGCGTTCTCCGATTGAACAAAGTGTCAGATGAGAACAAAACGTCTCGTTGCCATACATATATTGAAGCATTCATATCATAGCAAGGAGGAGAATCTTGACGGCGAGATGTGGTAGATGCTTTTGAAAGCACGGCAATACCATCAGAATTCAATTCAACTAGATTAAAATAGGGAGATCTTCTTGCAGGACAAGCTGTGATTACATTTTCTGCATTTTCTCTTTCAAGAAGCTTAACGGCATCGATTATGTCTCTAACGTTTCGAAGTGGAGATGTCGCATCGAGATCGACGCAAACATCAAAATGAACGCCCAATAAAGATTCGGCCTCTGTGACACAATGTCTTATTGCCGGAATCTTTGGAGCTGCATGCGATGCCAACTCAGATGGACGGTTTATCAAAAGATCTGCACCCCATTCCTTGGCTATAGAAAGAATCTCTGACGAGTCGCTACTTACAGCAATCACCTCAAAAAGTTTTGATGCCTTAGCTTGGAGAATCGAATGGGAGATCAAGGGTTTTCCGAGCAAAGGCCTTATGTTCTTATTGGGGACGCCTTGGGATCCACCACGAGCGCAAATTGTGCATAGCTTTTTTGAATTATTAAAGGGTGTTGTCACAATATTTGGGCCTTA
>JAAZON010000310.1 GCA_012797725.1 SAR324 cluster bacterium
CTTGAGGAAATACTTCAACTATTGGAATTGTCCAGTTATTATCAAGTAATTGCAATATGTTAGGATTGCAAAAGGACAATTTCTCAGCAAGCCAGTGCGATTTTGTCTTCTTCAACAATATGACATTTCCTGCACTATTCCCCATTGTAAAGACACTGGTAAGAATAGAGTGGAAATATACTATTCCTACTGTCATTTTTCCCCCGCTTCAAAGCACCTTAATGCAACAGGAATTTTGGTGGACTGCCCGACATTATTCTTAGCTATTCGAGTTATGGCTCAAAAGAAAACCTGAAAGTGATGGAAGAGTTGGGAATTGAAGTGCTTTTAGCGCTGGAGCGCAAGATAAAGAAACAGCCAAAATAGATAAAAACCTTAAGGCCACACTGTCAGGCTTCAAAAAAATTATCATCTGAACGGAAAGATAAATTGTATATAAGACACAAAGGGAATGTTTAGTAGATCCTGCATGCTAGAATTATTAGTTTTTTCGATACGTTCGGTTCTGCGATCTTCTTTTTTGAACAACTTCTATTGTGAAGTTCATCTTATTAAAGCTTTTATCAAAGTCAATGTTTAGAAACACTCTTTGTGTCATCACGACAACACATTCTTGTTTTAAGAAGCTTGTTGGTGAGCAATGTGAGCATTTCTGAGCATTTGTTTTTTTATTACTATAATCAGAGGCAATTTCTTGCGGATATAGGAATTTAGTTATGAATATTTCCCTACTCCATAAATGTTTGTTTCTCCTCCTCGCTTTATCTCTAAGCGCATGCACTAAATCTAGCTCTGACGACTCAAATTCAGATCCAAATAATCCAGTAAATCCTGGAGAAATTTCCACTGATTGTGGGATAGTAAAAAATGGCAAGTTGAAAAACCCTATCTCCAAGTCTGAGGGCATAACAGGAACTGTACAGGTAGTTTCAAGTGGCAATTTATTAGTGCTTGATACTTCCACAGGTTCTATTCTTGTAAAACTTCATGGTATTGGGACTCCCGACTACACCATTGAAAGTGCCGCCGTAAATTTCATAAGACAAAATACCAGTGAACCTGTTACTTACTTTGAAGCAGTTGAAGGGTGTGTAAGTACAGTAAATGGGGGCCAGGCCTCAAGTGGTCAAATTGTACTTGCTAACGGAAAAAGTCTTTCTGAAGAATTAATTAAAAGAGGTCTTGCAAAAGAAATTGAGACCGGGGGCAATTGCAGAGAAGAATTGCTTACTGAGTGCTACAATGCCCTTAAAGAAGAAAGTGCCCCTGAAATAGCCGGTACTATCAACGATTTCTTATGGAAGCCAAAATCAGATCCCAAAAGCCAAAACCCTGGGATGTTAGTGATCCTTGTAGATGCTTGCGATGCCGATGTTGTGGTGAATGGCGAGCATTTGAGGAATGTCGGATATAGTAATGGGCGCTGCTCAACTGCCCGTGCTAGCAAGACAGGCTGTGCATACGGAGCAAACGTTAAGGTAGAAGTATTTGATGCCTATGATCACAGCGTATATCTCTTTCCCGATGGAAAGCCATACTACATAATTCCAAATGGCTGCGACAGGGTTGAATTTAAATATTAGTGCGCCATTCAGAAAATATTTTAACCAGAACTACGTAA
>JAAZON010000311.1 GCA_012797725.1 SAR324 cluster bacterium
CCTTTTTTGGCTTTATCTTTCATGGACCATTATTCTACTAGGTGCAGAGTTCTCCTACCAGGTTCAATATTTGCCTAAGAAAGGCAGACTTTTAAAGCGCAACTTTATGAGCGTGGGAGATGGGAAGTTGCTTCTAGCTATTCAGGCTCTTTTGATAATTGGAAAGGCGTTCAGAAATGGTGGGCGTCTTCCAAACGATCTTGAAATAGCCGAGAACTTAGGATGCAGTTCTCTTGTTCTAAGACCAATCCTTTCTGAACTAAAGCATGCTGAAATTATAAATCAAAGTGATTCCAGGGAGGGAGGATTGGCCCTTGCGAGAAGTCCCGAAAAGATCTCTTTGTTGGAACTTCGTGAATTATTGCTCCGAGGAGCTTCTCCACTTCACTATCCCTTACAGATGAGTGCTGTATTTACCTATTTAGCTTCGAGTGATTGCGCGTCCATACGGTCTCTAGCCGATATTCTTTCCATTGAGGATACTTGATGGAAGGAGCTGCTTTAATTTCAAGAATGAATAATGGCTTAACGGTAATTCTTGAGAATCTTCCGCATGTTGAAAGTATCGCATACGAACTATCAATTCCCGGGGGCTTATTATGCGATAGAGAGGGGCAAGAAGGCAGCAGTCTGGTCCTAGCTGAATTGCTAGAAAGGGGAGCGGGGGCTTATGATTCGAAAAGGTTGTCTGAAGAGTTTGAGAAATGTGGAATTCAGCACTCGGAAAGCGCAGGACATGACAGGTTCTGTTTGAGAGGGCAATGTCTGGCGGGAGATGAGGTAAGAGCCCTTGAATTGCTTTCGCTCATGGTCTTTGAGCCCAAGCTTCCTTTGGAACATATTGAAAGTATCAAAAAATTGCTCATGTTCGATTTGGATGCGCTTGAAGATGCACCAGGTGAGAGAACGGCTATACTCCTTTCGAAAAATTATTTTCCAGGTAGACACGGTAGATCTCCATATGGGAAGAGAAATGATATAGCATCGCTAAAAAGGGAGCAGCTTCTGACTCTCTATGAAGAAGAGTTTAAGCCTGATGGGTCGGTGTTTTCTATTTGTGGAAAGCTTAAAGGCGATGAAATTTTGAGTGAGATCGAGAAATTATTTGGAGGTTGGAAAGGTTCCGCTGTTCATATTCCAAAATGCGAATCAGTTCAGACTGGCTTTTACGAACACATTGATGAGAATTTAAGCCAACTTTATCTAACTTTAGCTTTTCCATCTGTGCCCTGTACTAACCCTGTTTATTATGTAGCGAGAGTCTTTAATGAGATTCTCTCCGGTGGAATGTTTGGTCGTCTTTTCATAGAACTTAGAGAACGTCAGGGGCTATGTTACGGAATCCAAAGCCGATATATCGCTGGAGATGATACAGGCAATATTTTTGTATCATCATCTACAACTCCTGAGCGCTCAGCAATGCTGCTTAGTGCCCTGAAGCAGGTTCTTGGATCTGCGATTTATGATCTTAGTGAAGAAGAAATTGAAAGGGCGAAGGTCAATCTTATTACTTCAGTAATCTTTGAAGAAGAAGTTACACACTCTCGCTGTTCAATGAATAGTAATGATTGGTGGGTGTTTAAGAGAGTCCGGCCAATTTCGGAACTGCGGAACAAGATCCGTTCGGTCGAGAAAGAAGACATAATCAGGTATGTGGAAGCTTTTCCATTTGAGCCTTTCTCGATGGCAAGTATTGGCGCAAAGAGGATCCCACTTTAAGGAAAATATTGATGGCAGATGAGATCTTTGAGCACACATTTGAAAATGGATTGAGACTAGTCGCTCAGAAATCGAGCAGTGCACTAAGTGCCGCAATAGGAATTTTTGTTCGAAATGGGGCTCGCGATGAAGAGCCCAATGAATCTGGGATATCTCATTTAATTGAACACATGCTATTTAAAGGAACAAAAAAAAGAAGTGCCCTTGACTTGACTTATGCCATTTCCAATCTCGGAGCTCAGGTCAATGCTTTTACCTCTGAGGAGGAGACAGCTTTTTATGCAGCGGTGCTTCCTGAAAAACTGACCGATATTGAAAATTTGCTTTTTGAGATGATGGAACCTTCCTTTCCTGAAGCTGATTTTGAGCTGGAGAAAAAAGTTGTGTTAGAGGAAATAGCTCAATATCAAGATCGTCCCCAATTTTGTCTGTTTGAGAAGGCACTAAAAGACTATTTTGGACTTCATCCGTCAGGCAATTCAATACTCGGAACTAAAAGGAGTGTTTCTGCAATTTCACACAAGCAGATCCAGGACTTTTTCAAATCCCACTATGGGCCTTCCAATATAATTGTCGCTGCGACTGGAAATTTTGATTGGGAAAGACTTCTTAAAGAAACGGCGAAATATGGAATACTGAAGGCGAATGGAAAACCGAACAGAACACTCATTCGCCATAATCACAACCCAATATTCAGAGAATATTTTAGGGAAGATCTCCACCAATCACATATTATTTTAATGGCTCCTGCTCCGAGCCTTAGGGATAAGGAGCGTTACGCCTTTGGAGTCTTATGTTCTGTGATAGGCGATGTTAGTGGATCTAGATTGTATTTTGATGTTGTAGAGCCAGGATTGGCGGAATCTGCAACCATGGAACATGATGAACGCGAAGATAGTGGATGTGTAGCCCTGTACTCAACTACTTCATTGGAGTTAGCAAATAAGGTTGCTGATAAGATGCGTGCCCTGTTAAAGAATCCTCTTGATTTTAGTGAGGAAGAAGTGGAAAGGGCGAAGAAGAAAATCAGAGTTCGTCTGGTACAAGGGAATGAAGTACCCTTGGGTCGCTTAATAGGTTTTGGGAGTGATTATTTGGCTTTTGGTGTTCCAATATCGATACAAGAACATCTAGATTCATTTCAGGCTATTTCAAAGAAAGATATAGCAAAGGCTTTGGAGACTTTTCCCCTCTCAGAAGCCTCGGAATTCAGATTAACCCCGTCCAATGGAAAAAACAGTCCGGTTTGATGCCATGGAACCAAGGCTATGTGTGTCTGGCTCCTAGCTATTTCTTCTTTTTTGTGGCTTTGCCTTTTCGAGAATCTTCCTTCTCTTCTTCTTCTTCTTCTTCTTCTAACTCTTCATCTTCTTCGTATTCATCTTCGTCGTAATCATCAAGATCGTCAAAGTCATCATCGATATCATCAATTTCCTCTAGGTCTTCATCATCTAGATCATCGAGACCTTCATCTTCGTCTTCAGACGACGCGCTTTCAAAAATTTCAGGATCTATCTCCTCAAGCGCTTCTGTCATCGCTGCAATAA
>JAAZON010000312.1 GCA_012797725.1 SAR324 cluster bacterium
GGGCTTTCTTCAGGATATTCCTCGGTCATACCAAATCCCCGAGAATTTGCAGGACAGACCAACCCGCTTCTCTGGGAAATCATGCTGGGAGGCAAGGGAGTCTTCTCACCGGACGGTTATCATTACGAATATGTGGAAGGCTCGATATCGAGAACAGGCAAGCTAGGAATTCTTCTCATGGATTTTGTCGGATCCTACAACACAATTGACATACGAAACGACATGATAAGAAGGAACTTGTCTAAATAGAGATTTGTAGCAAGCCTCTCATGGAGGCTCACTTTCGAGTTCTATATGTCTGGGAGTTGCATATGAGACTGTCAGCAGTTTATGATTTCAAAAATCGCATTGACGAAACGTGCATCTGTATAGGTCGGTTCATTCTTTTAATCGTCGCTTCAGCTCTTGTATTTGGTTGTGGCACGGACAAAAGCATGGGCAGCCAGATTTTTACCAATGGGGACATTTACATTAATTCGTCTGAAAAGGTGCACAACCTGCTGGTGAAGGATGGCACAGTTGAAGAGTATAATGTTGACCTTGAGGATCACAAAGACGCCGAGATTATAGATATCGAAGGAGGCGTTGCATATCCGGGCTTCAATGATAGTCATGCGCACCTTATGGAAACAGGCCTATTCCTCAGCGCAGGGATTAATCTTGCTGGAGTCGAGGGGGTTGATGGGATTGCAGCTGCAGTAGAGAAAAAGGCGGCATCTGTCGAAGAAGGAGGTCTGATTCTTGGCGTCGGATTCTCGTTGCGAGACTATAACGCATGGTCGCTAGCAGACCTTGCGAAGATCGACGCAGCTGCCGGCAACCGGCTCGTCTATCTTGGCGACAAGCTTGGTCATAACGTCGTGATTAATTCTAAGGCTATTACATACACCGGCTTGACACCAGAGACTCCGGTTCCACTTGGCGGCAAGATGATAATTCAAGATGGGAAGCTTACCGGAATGTTGCGTGAATCTGCAATGATATTGCCGTCAAGCAAGCTTTTCAAACTATTCAAGAAAAGAAGATATAAAGGCCGGCACGGCGAAAATGCTTAACCTTTGGGCCTCTTTTGGTTACACCGCCTTTGTCGATCTGATGGGAGGCCCAGGCACGAGGATTATGAGACCGGACATATTCATGGAACTGGAAGAGGAGGGGGCGCTCCCAATTCGTGTGAATTACATGTATACCATCTTCAACCTGAAAGATGTCGATGAGGCAGCGAAGTACAGAGATCGCGAAACAGATATGGTGCATTTCGCTGGCTGCAAGATTTTTGTTGACGGTGCCTTTGCTGGGGGGCAGGCATGGACTAGTTGGCCAAATAGGCAGGGGAACCACGGGCTCCAGGAAATATACACGACGGATATCGGAGGGGAGGATCTTAATCTGAACAGGATAGTCGCAAAAGTGGAAGACCTCGGGATGAATATGCACTATCACACTCAGGGGGATATGGCGATTGATGCCGTCCTTGATGCTCTGGATCAGGTGATGAGTAATAGAGGTAGCCTGAAGGGAGTACATACGTTGATACATCTGGCATTTCTTACAGATCGCCAGATAGAGCGGATAAGAGGCTTTGGCGGACATGTGGTAACAACAACACAGCCCGGATTTTGGCCAGTGGAGAGCGATACTGAATATTATTATGGCGAAAGAGCATCGCAGGCATACCAGGTGAAAAAGATGTTCGACAGTGGGATTTCGGTGGGAATTAGCACCGACTTCAGTGTCTCACCTCTCGCGTATTCTCCGGCGTCGGTGGTTATTGGAGTTGCAGCAACGGGAGCTGGAAGCCCGCGAATTCATCAACCGACCAGCATTAAAGACATGATCGAGGGCTTTACCATGGGGAGCGCGCGTACGACCGGCAGGTCTGACGTCGGAAAGCTCGAAAAAGGGTATAAGGCGGATCTAGTGGTGTATGACAAGGACTTTTTTGTGATGGATCCTAGCAGTCTGAGCGCAAGTAATCCTAAGGTGCTAGCGACATTTGTTGGTGGCAGAAGAATTAAATCCGATGGAATGAAAAACTAAGCTGAGAATTTTAAGTAGTTCAAAGTATTCAGTAAAGTTGGAACTCAAGAGGTAGTCTACTTCTTTGATAAAAATAGGGGTTAGTGAGTTTTTTCCGGCTATACCGAAGCCGAGCGGGAAGTTAATACGTGCAGGAAAGAGAAAAAGTGAGAGGAAATCAGAAATGTCTGCTTCAACTCTCATGTGAGACGAAAGTTCAAAGAAGCAAGAGAGAAGTTTCACGAAGCTCAATATTATTTAGATCAGTACCAAAAAATTTTCTGCCTTGAATAAATGGCCCGCAAAAAACCTCCCGATGAAATCTTGAGAATTCGCTGAGAAATGATTCCAATATTTGAAACCACAAAGGCAAAGGTGTTTGGGAACTCTAAATTCTATCTGGAGAAGAACTCACAGGGTAAGGCGTACGCTATTTTCTTAAGAACTGGTGGGGACTCAAGTTATTTATAAAACATCAGGGACTCCTTATAGACAACAATTCGTAAGAGCGACTGCTGTGCAACCCAGTCATAAGATGAAAAACCTGATATGGCACTCATCCCAAAAAAAGTACTGAAACCGTTGCAATACTGTTCTCTCTCTCTCTCTCTCTCTCTCTCTCTCTCGTTGAATCCTGACTGCTCCAACCAGAGATCAACCCTCATGCGCTGTTCATAAAGTATTTTTACTAGCGATTGGCAGGCCGATTGTATCTTGCTTCTGTGCAAACACTGATTCGCCTTATTATTTGGCTCCCTCCGGTTTGCGCGACGAAGCCTCGGCAAAGTCGTGTTGCGAGCGTCGCTTACTAATGATGATTGACAGTGAAAAGACTTATCGAAAGTGGCACTAGACCGTTTTTCTCAGGTCCCAGGGAAAAACGAGCTAAAGAGCCTGCTGATTTTTTCGTAGCCCAAGTATTGAGGCTACTGCTCTTCCAACAAACTCAACAATTGGCGAGACACGGTGTTATGCGACAAACCTTGGAATTTCAACCTATATTGCGGACATGTGCACTTGGCCGATGTTTTCGATTATAGAGCTTTTCAAGCAGCGAATCTTTGGACTTAGTCTTAGCTACAAGGATCTTAATGACTACGATATCATTCGACGAGACCCAGGCCTGGAGCGCTGCTTCTTGGGAAGACTCCAAGCCAAGACTTAGGTGCTGGCAAGAGCATCCTTAATCGCCCAGAGCATAGCGCAACTTTAGTAAAGCAAGGATGACGCTATAGGAAGGAAGATAGCCCTTGATGATGCCAAACTTCAGCACTTTGAAGGACCACCTATGCAAGCGCCAAACCTACCACCATTCGGCTGAGATTTTCTAAACTTAGTGCTTCGGGGAAGTTCTCTATTCTCCACTTCTATTTCTCACTTGCAGAGCTATTTCCACTCAAAGGCTTATTTTTGAAAGCAGCCCTTAATATTTGAAAAGGAGAAATTCCGGCCGTTTGACCAACTGATATCCTCATCAGAAAGACTACTCATCACACCCTAGTGGCGTTTCTCTTGGTCAAAATCCAATATCTCTTTCTGCAAGGTGCTCACCGCGTGTCTACCCTTCCGCTTCGGGCCGCCTATAGATAACTCTGCGCAATAAGTTTAGAATGCATTAAAAATGTTGCATTTCAATGTTGAACTCCAGGGCAGGAATATTGGCAAGCAGTCTAATTCCCGAAAAAAGACGCTGTTTATACTCACACTTTCGAAGGAAGCAATAATATACTCTCTCATCTCAAGAGAGCTCTTTCATCAACACCAATATCGATCCCGATTGTTGATTCACAGTTAGTTTTTGGAAGGTGTTAAGGTATTTATCTTCGGCAACATCGAGATTGGTGCCATTTCAGGAAGATTTTAGTTTACGTTGGCTGATACTGCTCAATGATTGTTGAAATAATCTTGTCGCCATGTGCCTTTGCTAAAACTACCTAGAGTATTAGGTGCAGGAATGCTTTTGTTTCTAAAATCTGGATCTTCAGCCTTGGGCGGATTCGGTTTATTGACATGCAATATGAATTCCTGATTCGGTTCCCCATGTTCTGCCGATGCAAGCGCAATTTCGCCTTTCTCTGCATCAGTTAAGCGGGATGTTTTGTGTCCTAGAATTTGAGCTTCTTTTGGGGCAGAACTTTCTAAGTGAACCCTCCGACGAGGGAACCGTCGCTTAGGATAATTGGCGTTCTCTCTTCCCCCACCAAGTCTTTCTTTATCTGTTTTTTTTCGCGGTCCAAAGAGTAATTCCTGAAGGGCATCGATAGGGCCGATAATTATCCTTTCAGGAGAATGGTCTATTTGCACATTTGCAGCAAAACTGTGCGCCTGAGCGGAAATCTCTTGCACTGTGTATGCGTCGAAATTACCAAAAGCAAAACCTCTAAGACCTTCACGTTCTAGCACATCTTGTATGTTGGTGCTTAAATCATTCTGAGGTGCGAAAAAAGCACGTCGATCGATTCTTGGGTTTTCAAAAAACGAGGTGTTTAAAAATCCAGGCTGCTCCGCTTCTTTATAAATCGCATATGCGAGCTTAGAATTACTTTCAGACGTGGCGACGGTAGATACAAAACTACCCATCAACTCCGAATTAGCTGTCGGGATCCTCGATCCTAGATTTTGGGCTTTTAAATCATCCAGTGATAGTGCCATATATCTTTTTCTGTTTCTAATCTTATTATAGCAGGATACGCAATATAAAGAAGTCACTTTGCTCTACCGAACAAATGCTCGAAAGTCCTTCAATATATTGATATTATGAGTGAATATTCAGGTAATTTAAGTTGTCAATTTGACAAACAAAGGCTTGCTATGGATGATTGGTTGCCAGGAGCATAAGCGAAATGACAGGACTTCAAATACATTCAACAACGATTCTTGCCCTTCAATACAAGGGTAAGACAGTCTTTGCAGGGGACGGGCAGGTTACTATTAATAATACGATAATGAAACATGGAGCCGTGAAGATAAGAAAACTCCAGGAGGCCAGTGTATTAACAGGCTTTGCCGGTTCAGCAGCAGATTCATTCACGCTTTTTGAACGATTCGAGAAGAAGCTGAAAGAATACAATGGCCAACTCGGCCGTGCAGCAGTGGAGCTTGCTAAAGACTGGAGAACCGATAAGTATTTAAGACGCCTTGAGGCTATGTTAATAGTTGGGGATCAAAAGCAAATGTATCTTCTTTCAGGAGTGGGAGATGTAATTCAACCTGATGATGGGGTCTTGGCAATTGGCTCAGGAGGGAACTTTGCTTTGGCTGCAGCAAGGGCGTTAATTAAAGAAGGGCGTCCAGATCTTAGTGCACGTGAAATAGCTGAAGTGGCAATGCATATCGCAGCGGATATTTGCCCATTTACAAATTCTCATATCATTGTAGAGGAGTTAGCGTGAGCGAGAAGAATACGGACTCTGAAATTCCACAAATAAGTCTTTTGCTTGACGATTCTTGTTCCCTGGTGCCTCCTCAAATAGTGGAGGAGTTGGATAAATATATAATAGGCCAAGATGAAGCAAAACGTGCAGTATCTATTGCACTAAGAAATAGATGGCGGCGCCTGAGAGTTGCAGACGACATGCAAGAAGAAATTACCCCTAAGAACATTATTATGATGGGGCCAACAGGGGTTGGAAAAACTGAGATTTCAAGGCGTCTTGCCAAACTGGCAAAGGCTCCTTTTGTAAAAGTTGAAGCGTCGAAATTCACCGAAGTGGGCTACGTCGGGCGCGACGTCGAATCAATCATCAGGGATCTTGTTGAAGTTGCCTA
>JAAZON010000313.1 GCA_012797725.1 SAR324 cluster bacterium
CTGAACTCTTGGTTGTCAGTTGGGTAGTTTTTGAGGTTGAATCCCAACTCGTAGCCCCTTGTCGCTGGAGCGGTGAATATCTTTATGTTATCTGCGCCTTCGAGGCTACGGGCCACTGCAGGACTTATATCGTTCACCACGTCAAATTCTCCCGATTTTAAGGCCAACACTTGAGAGTCTTTATTGGTGATGACCTTGATTATTACCTCTTTAATCGCAGGTTTCTTGCCATGATAGTCTTCGTTTGCCGTCAGTCTCACGTACTGGTCTGGGACCATTGAGTCGAGCTTGAATGGACCGGTGCCAATCCATTTCTCATCCACATAATGTGTGGGGTCGCTGATATTCTCAAATATGTGTCTGGGTATTATGTAAATTCCTGGGCAGTGAGAGAGATCATCCAGAAATGCGGGGGACGGCGACTTCATATGGAATACCACAGTTTTACTATCCGGACACTCCACATGGTCTACCATCGAAAGAACGGAGGCGAGCCAAAGTTTATTCTTCTTTATATAGTCGTTAGTGAACTTTACGTCTTCTGAGGTGAAAGGCTGGCCATCATGCCATTGCGCATCCACAAGATCAAATGTCCACTCTGTTGCGTCATCGTTGCTCTTCCAGCTATTTGCAAGCTCGCTATCATATCCTCCTTCTCTGTTCTTGGTCAATAGGTGCTCGTAAGCATAGGTTCCCGTAGATCCGCTGGAACCGATGCCAAACAGCATATTGCCTTGCATGATGAAGGCGCCATCAGTGGCAATGACCAATGTATCATTGGAGATAGCAGCCACATCTGCAATAGCAAAATATGCTGCAACAAAAAATGCTAAGAGAAGCACCCTGAGCGCCTCTCCTTGAATAAAGAATTTCTTAATCATTCTTCCTCCTCTTTAGGACTCGCATGAGTTAAATCAGATTATCTCCAGGTAACGAAGGAGAAGCGAGTCCATGAGCTCGTTTGCCTTCTTATCGTCAACGCCATATAGTTCCATGAAATAATTTTTTATCCACTCTTCTAGATTGATGTCCTTGAATCGATCGGGATAGATGGCCTTCGCTTCTACCATCAGGCTTATGGGAAATTCCAGCCTTTCTTCCATGTAGCCATTGGCTGGAAGGGAATGGACCCGTTTCTCTTTCAGGGCTCTCAAATCCTGCACCTGCTTAAACCATTCATTCTCGTACATCTCTCTTGGGGGATGATATCCTCCCCATGTGCTAAGCATAATTATGTCTGGGTCTATAGCTAAGAGTTCTTCTGCTGAGATGACCTGCGTAATGGTGCTATTGTAGGCGTTTTTTGCGTTAATGATATCCTCTAGGAAAATGGATTGGATTGTGTTTGTGCCAAAGGCATTGCCCGTGCCTCCCGACGTTTTTGCGCCCAATGCCGTTGAGCCAAAGAATAGTACTCTAGGCTTATCTCCATCTTTAACATCTCTGGTTCTATCTTTGATCAATTGCACCTGCTTCTTCATGAGGTCAACAGCCTTCTCAGCCTTCTCCTGCTGGCCAAATACCTCACCTAGGAGTCTTATCTCTTCATAAATGGTATCAACTTTAACCTCTTCATAACAATCCGGGTATCTTAATACAACCACTGGGATGTCCAAACCCTTCATGGCTTCAAGAAATTTGGCGGTTTTTTCGCCATCTGCTCCTTTATCCCTTAAAATAAGCAGATCAGGCTCCAAAGATGTAATTGTCTCCACATTGGGCAATCCAAATGGTCCTGTTCCGAAATAACCAACATTAGTTAGATTATAGTAGTCAGGATTGAGCACGTATCTGATAGTAGTACATACATGATATGTTTCATCGCCATAGGTATAGTTACTATAGCCCATGTTTTTGGAATTGCAGCATCCTACCATCTTATCCTGCGCACCAAATATATACATGACCTCATCTATAAGGCCGCCGTTCATGGCGATCACCCTCTGTGGATCTTCCGGAATCGATACCTGAACTCCGAGCATATCGGTTATCGTTTTAGATTCAGCAGCCCATCCAGTGCCAAGCAACAGGCAAAGGCAAGCCAATGTCAACAGATAAGTTCCTACGGATCTCATCATCTCAGCCTCGATTTCTTCTCACCCTTCTTAGGAAACTATTCTCTCTCAAAATTTTATATCTTCAAGTTAAACTAGACAAAAGCCGCGTCTTGCCATCTGGGCGGCCTCCTCATCGATCTTCAAGTCCAATTTTCTTATCAGCTCTGCCAAGAGAACTCACCAACCCTCTTCTACTCTTTATTACGTATATCGAACAGTAATTAACAATTGATATTACCATTCTGCCATTTTTGTAGCATTAAAAGTGTATTAGATATATTAAGATATCGTAACTATTCAGCCATACTCCCTGAATCATTAAGAATTCAGATCGCAATCGCTGGAAAGAATGCCTCCCCTCCGAATGCCCCTTGAATGGCGTCGATAACTGAAATGGAGTTCTTTTTAACTGTAGAGACAGACCCTCGGTCGTGTACTTTCTTGACTGAACAATTTATCGAAATTTTGGTGTTGGAAGAAGGACTGTCGGTAGTGTCTCGATTGTGATGTGAAAATAGTAGTAATAATCATAGCGATGTATAGAATGATGCATCTTTGATGGCAGCATTCTGATCATCAGCAAGATTTATAATAGGCCACGTATCCTTACTTGAGATGTCTCACCAAGTCAAGCTCACCAAGTCATGGAGGACACAAGGCCATGCAATCATTAGAGCCGGTGATAAATTATCTTGTCGATCCGAATGGCGGATTGAAGCAAGTTATAACCGAGTTCCTGAACGCGGTGATGCCGTTTGAGGCATATCTGCATAGCTGCGTGCTCCCTTATGAGCGCAGCCCTCAGAGAAAGGCACACAGAAGCGGCACTAGACCAAGAACCCTCAAGACCCGTGTTGGCGAAATAACCCTTGATAAGCACCAGTTCAGAGAATTCCCATTTTAATCAAGTTTATTTGAAATATATTGTCGCGTAGGGCAGGATCTGCTAATGATGATCACCGAATCGTATATTCAAGGCATTTCGACTCGTAAAATGGAGGAATTAATCAAAAGCTTTGGCCTGAGTCGCTTATCTGCATCTGAAGTCTCTCGATTATGCACGATTCTCGACGAGAAGGTTGAAGAGTTCCTCAAGATGCCAATTTAAGCCAAGATTCGCTATCTTCTGGTCGATGCTACTTATTTCAAGGTGAGGTGTGGTGCCCAATATAAAAACAGGGCTCTACTGGTTGTAGTAGGGATCCGCGAAGACGGCCTCAGGGAGATTCTGGGAGCCAGCATAGCGGAATCAGAGGACAGCGGCTATTGGCTGATACTATTTAGGAGCCTCATGGATAGGGGGCTTAGAAGGCGTCGAGCTGGTGATTCTGATGCGCGCAAGGGAATTCAAAAAGCAGTGGAATCGTCGTTTGTTGGAGCCTCCTGGCAGTTTTGTCATGTTCATTTCACCAGGCGGTCCTGGATGGCATTCTCAACAAGGACAAACAGGAGATCGCCGATAAGCTAAAAGAAGCATTGGACGACGAGATAAAGATGCAGGAACTGGCAAAGGAACTAAGAGACCGAGGATATGATCCTGCAGCAGAAACAATCGACAAGTTCAGATTCGATCTGTGGAATTATAAGGCATATCAGAAGGCGCATTGGAGGAGGATACGCACTACAAACGTCATTGAGCGCATCAATAAGGAGTTGAAACGCAGGAGCAGACCTGTTGGGGCATTCCCGAGCGATCCATCCCTGATGAGATTAGCAGGGCGTATCATGATAAATATAAATGAAGAGAGGATCATAGGTAAAAAGTATTTAACGATGGACGAGGAGTAATGATAGTAAGATATAGGGCCGCTACGAAATTACAGCAGATTCGGGACACTACCTGTCACTGCCACCCCGAATATACTACGATATATTTTGCATGGGCAAACTAAAGCCAAAGGGTAATGCACAAAACCGCTATGCATAGACTGTTAGGAGTGCGGGGAAAGGGATTCGAACCCTTGAACTCCTGC
>JAAZON010000314.1 GCA_012797725.1 SAR324 cluster bacterium
ACCACTTTGCTCATTAACACAACATGGCCAAGCAAAGCCCCCCACCAACTCAACTCATGAGGCTTCCAAAACGGAAGATTCCACCCACCAAGAAAAACTATGCTAAGCACCAAGGCAAACAGGACAATCTCAGTAAATTCAGCAAGCCAAAAAAGCAGAAACTTCATGCCAGAATATTCAGTAAAGTACCCAGCAACAAGCTCTGACTCACTCTCTGGAAGATCGAAAGGAACTCGCTTTGTCTCTGCCATCCCTGCGACACAGAAGGTGATAAACGCGACAGGCTGCAGGAAAACTCCCCAAATATGTTCTTGGTTTTCCACCATTACATACAAATCAGTTGTCCCATAAAGCAAAATAGCAGAAAGCAGGGATAGGCCTAAAGCCAGCTCATAAGAAATCATCTGAGCAGACGCCCTAAGTGATCCCAATAGGGAAAACTTGTTATTTCCAGTCCATCCCGCAAGTATCACTCCAAATATCGCGACACTGCCCATTCCAAGGAGAAAAATAATACCTCCATCTATGTCTGCAATCCTAGCTTGAATGTGTATCCCCAAAATCTCGAAATCAGGCGCTAGCGGAACAACAGAGAAGGCAAGAAGCACGGGGCAAAGAGAAATGAAAGGCGCCAGAGAATGCATGAAATTAGAAGTGCCCTCTGGCACAAAGTCCTCCTTGAAAATTGCCTTCACCGAATCACAGAACAAGGTGTTAATAAAGCCAAGAACGCCAAGAACGCGAATAAATGGCGCAATAATCTTAAGGAGTAGGTTCTCTGGCTTATAGAAGGCCCCTGCCCTGTTAGCTCCTATTCGATCCTGCAAAAGAGCTGAGGCTTTCCGTTCAATCCACGTCACAAGCGAAGCCATTCCAAGTGCGATATTTAGCACAAAAACAATCTTTATGAGCAGCACTAGATTATTTGACATTGAGCTGCACCCCTCCAGCTTTGATGCCGGCAATAGTAAGGCTCCCAAGTCTTCTCTCCATTTCCAGATACCATAGTGTTAAATCCCGGTCAGAAATCGCCTCGCTTATGCTGTCACCGCATATTTTTGCCAACATATTAATGAGCTTCCAATGAGGGTGCGTGCCATCAGGATTTGGAACCACAGCGTTTAAATATTGCAGACGGTCTTTGGAATTAATCATTAGACCCGACTTTTCAAGAATACTTCTTGCGGGAAACAATGCCTTCAAAGCCTTGGAGAAATCTGATTCTAGATTCGTCAGAAAACCAATACTGTAGTCAGCGCGAGACATACCTTGAAGTACACTTTCATCCACATCAGTGCTGAATATACCTCGATCACCTATTATTAGAATGTTCTTAAATACTCCTTTTCGAAGTTTGTCCAGCGATTCCAAGTATTGTTTCTCAAGATCCCCCTTGACAATCCCGACGAATTCAGCCCCTCTGAAATTTGCTGCACAATCAGGGCTCATTAGCAGAGATTGAACTTCATCAAGTTCTCGGCTTCTATATCCAAGGACCAAATTGAAATGCCCCTTATGATAGCGTGTGAGAAAACGGCGAAGTATTTCATATTCTTCCAGCGTTAAATCCGGAGATACAAAAATACCTGTGTAACCATTAAGCATTCCCTTGATTGCTAAAAGACCTTCTTCGACTTCTGTAGTTCTGGCGTTAATTAATGCTTTTAATATTCTTTGTTTTGGCAAAATACGACCAAAACCATAACGGCCTTCATCACAAAGCCATTCTTTATTAACATCTTCATTAAAGCGTGCCTTGACACCAACAACTTGTCCCTCCCTTTCCGCCACTTTTACGTTGCATCCAGTTGAACAGCCGGGACATATGGAGTCGGTCTGATTTGTGAACCAAATCCTTGTATTGAAACGCCAATCACGATGGGTCAAAGCTCCAACTGGACAAAGATCCACAACTGTACCTGATAGTGGATTGTCTAAAACTTTTCCAGGATTCACAGCTATTACAGAGCGATCCCCCCGATTTATCATCCCAAGCTCAGAGGTTTTGGTTATCTCGTCACAAAAGCGGATGCATCTAGTACACATTATACATCGTTCACCATCGAGAATTACATGAGGCCCAAGCTCAATTCCCTTCACTTTATGTTCTTTCTCTTCTTCAAAGCGACTCAAACGAGAACTGTATTGATAATAGTAGTCTTGAAGTTTGCAATGCCCTGCTTGATCGCAGATTGTGCAATCCATGGGATGATTAACAAGGATAAACTCCAAGATTGCTGTTTGGGCTTCAGAAACTTCGTTGCTGCTATTGTGAGTGAAAACCTCCATCCCTTCTTGAGCCGTGGTATTGCAAGCAATCACTAACTTATCTTGCCCCTTCAACTTGACCTGACACATGCGACAATTGCCAGCAATCGATAGACATTTGTGATAACAATAGTGTGGGATCTCTATGCCTATACTAGCAGCAGCTTCAATGAGATTGGTCCCAGGCGGAACTCTGACTTCTCTTCCATCAATCTTCAATGTAAGCAGATTCGTCTCTCCCATTTAGTTAATCCTATCTCGGAAAATATCTTCTCTTTCCCTTGTACCAAAATCTTCTGGAAATTTATTAATGTAACTTAAAATCGGGGTAATCAATGCATCTCCAAAGGGACATATTGTATGGCCCCCAATTTGCGAGCAAATTGCTTTCATAAGGACCAAATCTTCTTCTTTTCCAGCTCCTCTTTTTATCCTTTTAAGGATCTTCTCAAGCCAATGCCCCCCTTCTCTGCAAGGCGTACACTGGCCGCATGACTCGTGAGAATAAAAGTGAGCAAAGTTCAAGGCAGCATCAAGCATGTTGACCGTTTCATCGAAAATCATCATGCCACCCGACCCTAGCATTGAGCCTGCTTCCTTTAATGATTCATAATCTAAAGTAAGTCCATTTAATTCGTCTGCTCTCAATAGAGGAACGGAAGAACCTCCAGGAATTACAGCTTTAAGTCTATGATCATTCAACATGCCACCACATTCATCTTCAATGAATTGGGTCAAGGGATAGCCCATATCCACTTCATAAACACCAGGCTTTTTTATATGGCCTGATACGCTAATTAATTTAGTACCTTTTGATTTCTCAGTCCCAATGTTGGCAAAGGCCTTGCCACCATTTTGTAGAATCCAGGGAAGATTCGCTAAAGTCTCCACATTGTTTATCACTGTTGGTGAATTATAGAGACCAACAACGGCTGGAAATGGGGGTTTTGTGCGCGGCTGGCCCTTTTTCCCTTCAAGTGATTCGATAAGACCTGTCTCTTCACCACATATATATGCTCCAGCACCCCGATGTATAACGATATCCAGGTCGTAATTTGTGCCAAAGATCTTTTTCCCAAGGTAGCCCTTCGCGTAGCATTCATCCAGAGCTGCTTTTAGGCATATATAAGGATAGGCATACTCCCCTCGAATATAGATGGCCGCCCAATGGCAGCCAAGAGCTACGGCCGCAATCATAGTACCTTCCAGACACAAATGAGGATCTCTCTCCAATAGGACTCTGTCTTTGAATGTGCCAGGCTCACTTTCATCTGCATTGTTTATAAGGTAAACGGGTCGACCACTATTTCTTGGAACAAAGCTCCATTTCATTCCTGTAGGAAAGCCAGCCCCCCCCCGTCCTCTAAGCCCAGAAATCTTAACTTCATCAACGATTTTTAGAGGATCCATGGAAAGGGCCTGTCTCATACTCTTGTAGCCTCCACGGCTCTCATATTTTGAGAGCGTGTGTTGATCCGGCTCATTGATGTTCTTTAATAGTATGCTAGCCCCTTTCCCCACTTGCTCTCCATTACGCTATTTTTGATCTTGGGCAAACTTCTAACCCTTTTCCAAGTTTGTCATTCATTGTTGAGTAACTAAGATCTGGCTTGGCTGTTTCAATAGCTTGGATAATTGACTCGAGTTTTTCTTCATTCAAATGTTCAAAATATGTGTCATTTATCTCACACACTGGTGCGCTTCCACAGGATCCTAAACATTCCACTTCTTCATAACTAAACATGCCATCTGGACTTACTTCGCCTGCTTCAATCCCAAAACGTTTCTTTAGATATTCAATAATTCTCCTTGATCCCTTAAGTTGACACATCATAGTTCTGCACACTTGTATATGATAGCGGCCCATCCGTCTCTTATAGTACATAGTATAAAAGGTAGAGACTTCCATTACATGAATTGGAGCAACATCAAGTCGCGTCGATACCCATTGAATGGCTTCATCACTAATAAACCCAAAGTGCTCTTGAGCAAGAAACAAAGCAGGCATTATAGCGGATCTGGAGTCTGGATACTTTGATTTCAATTTCTCAAGTCTTTCTTCGAACTCTTTGGGTAATAAGATTTTAGCGGTCACACTCACCCCCAATCATGTTAATCATGCCAAAAGTTGGAATTATATCTGCAAGGTTTGCTCCCAACAGCATCTTTCTGAATGCTCCCATATGGATGAACGCCGGGGCTCTCACATGAACCTTGTATGGGCGTCCAGAGGCATCAGAAACAACATAAAATCCCAACTCTCCGTTCCCACCTTCTACAGCCATGTACACATCACCTTTAGGAGGATGTACCCCGAAAATAATCATCTCAAAATGATCGATCATCCCTTCAATTGATTTATAGGTCTCGGCTTTTGGTACCAAAATTATACGAGGATCCTCAACATTTATTGCTCCATCAGGCATATTTCTCACAGCCTGTTCACATATCCTCATTGACTGCTCAATTTCCTCAAAACGAACGAGGAAGCGATCATAATTATCTCCTTTGGTCCCGAGCGGGACTTCAAAGTCAAAATCCTCGTAAGAAGAATATGGATGCACTTTTCGCAGATCATAGTTTACGCCGGTGCTTCTTAGCATAGGGCCCGTTAGGCCAAAATCGATCGCTTCTTCTGGACTTATAGCTGCAACATCGCACATTCGATCCATAAAAATGCGATTACGAGTCAGTAATCTGTCACAATTAACAAGATGCTCCTGAACTCTTTTCAGGGCATCTAAAACCTTAGGTCCAAAATCAGGAGGAATATCATATCTCAATCCTCCTACACGGCAATATGAAATTGTGAGACGAGCTCCTGTCACCTCTTCCATTAGTTCCCAAAGATATTCCCTTGCCTGCATCATATAAAGCATGACAGTCATAGCGCCCAGTTCCATAGCAGACGCACCAAGACAAGTTAAATGATCCCCAATTCTAGACATCTCAGAAAGCAGGACTCGTATGTATTCACAACGCTTTGGCACTTTAAGACCTAGTAGTTTTTCAATACTGAGACACCATCCCACATTA